>JANJTH010000465.1 GCA_024711205.1 Planctomycetota bacterium
CGCGCGCAGCGACGGCGGGCTCGCGCTCTGGGACGTCGCGCGCCGCGAGGCGCGCTGGGCGCGCCCGGGCGCGGCGACCGTCGACCCGGCGCGCCGGCCGATCGTCGCGCTCGCCTGGTCGCCCGACGGCGAGACGCTCGCGCTCGGGCGCGACGACGGCGGGCTCGAGCTCGTCGCCGCGCGCGACGGGTCGACGCGCGGCGCGCTCGACGTCCACGCGGGGCCCGTCCTCGCGCTCGCCTGGTCGCCCGACGGGGCGACGCTCGCGAGCGGCTCGGTCGACGGCCTGCGCACGATCGACGTCGCGACCCGGCGCGCGACGCTGCACCGCCGCCGGCGCGCCGTGCCGGCGCTCGCCTGGCTCGAGCCGCGCCGTCTCGCGGTCGCCGAGGCCGAGCGCGCGGACGTGATCGCCGCCTGGCTCGCGGCCGACCTGGGCGGGCCGCCCGGCGCGCGCCGCCCGGCCGGCGGCGGCCTGTTCGTGGGCGACCCGCTCGCGGGGGGCGACCCGCTCGCGCCGTGGTCGGGGCACGGCGCGGCCGTGCTCGCGGTCACACGGCTGCCGGGCGGCCGGCTCGCCTCCGCCGACGCCGACGGCGTGGCGCTCGTGTGGTCGCCCGTGGGCGACGTCGCGGGGACGGTGGCCGGCGCCACGACCCGGCGCGCCGTCGTCGCGGCGATCGCCGGCTTCGCCGACGGGCGCCTCGCGCTCGCGCTCCCCGACCGCCTGCTCCTCGCGACGCCCGGCGCCGCCCAGGGGTCTCCGGGCGGCCCGCGCGAGGTCCCGCTCGTCGCGTCGGCGCTCGTCGCCGTCGACGGCGGGCGCGCGGTCGCCGCGGGCTGCTGGGACGGGCGCGTGTGGCTCGTCGGCCCGTGACAGCGCGCCCGCGGGCCCGGGTCGGAGGGGCCACGTGACGACCGCCGCGACGTATCGGTTCTTCGACCACACGGGCGACTACGGCGTGGACGTCGACGCGCCGGACGCGGGCGCCGCCTACGACGCGGTCGCGCAGGCGTTCGCCGCGCTCCTCACCGACGCGCCCGGGTGCGTCGCGCGCGCGGAGGCCCGGGCCCTCGAGGTGACCGGCGTCGACGCGGCCGCCACGCTCGTCGCGTTCGGCAACGAGCTGCTCTACCTGTTCGAGGCCGAGGGCTTCCTCGGCGCCGGCTTCGCCGCGGAGGCCATGGCGCCCGACCGCGTGGCGGGCTCGCTCTGGGGCGAGCCGTTCGACCCCGCCCGCCACCCGATCGCCCGGCCCGCCAAGGCCGTGACGCACCACGCCGCCGCCTTCGACGAGGACCCGCGCACGGGCCGCGTCCGCGCGCGGCTGATCTTCGACCTCTGACCCGCACCCCGGCGCGCGCGGCGCGCCACGAAGCACCCGGCGCGCGCCCGCGCGCCCGCAGAGCGAGGGCCCGACCATGAGCCGCCAGGACCGCAAGCGCCGCCAGCAGGTCGACAAGAAGAACGCCCGCAAGCGCGAGGCGCGCGCGGCCGGGCCGACGGCCGCCGAGCCGCCGTACCACGGCAAGCAGGTCCCGCTCGAGCGGCTCGACGCCTGCCGCTGGCGGATCCCCCGCACGGACGGCATGCACGTGGACGGGGTCGTGTGGGCGCGCGAGGACCTGCTCCCCGACCTGCGCGAGGACCGCTGCCTCGAGCAGGTCGCCAACGTCGCGACGCTCCCGGGGATCGTCGGCCACTCCATGGCCATGCCCGACATTCACTGGGGCTACGGCTTCCCGATCGGCGGCGTCGCGGCGTTCGACCCCGACGCGGGCGGCGTCGTGAGCCCGGGCGGCGTCGGCTACGACATCAACTGCGGCGTGCGCCTGCTCGCGTCCGACCTCCAGGTCGGCGACGTGCAGGGCCGCGTGCGCCAGCTCACGGACGCGCTGTTCGAGGCGATCCCGTCGGGGATCGGCGCCGGGCGGCCCGAGCTCCTGCTCGGCGACGACGACCTCGACGCGCTCATGGCGCGCGGGCTCGACTGGGCCGTCGAGCGCGGGCTCGCCACGCCGGCCGACGTCGACCACGTCGAGGAGCGCGGCCGGATCCCGGGCGCCGACCCGTCGCACGTGAGCAAGCGCGCGCGCTCGCGCGGGCGCGGGCAGGTCGGCACGCTCGGCTCGGGGAACCACTTCGCCGAGGTCGGCGTCGTCGACGAGGTCCACGACGAGGCGGCGGCCGCGGCCATGGGGCTCCGGCTCGGGCAGGTCACGCTCATGATCCACTCGGGCTCGCGCGGGCTCGGCCACCAGGTGTGCGAGGACGCGCTCACGGGCATGCTCCAGGCCGCCGTCGACTTCGGGATCCCGCTCGTCGACCGCCAGCTCTGCTGCGCGCCGATCACGAGCGCGCCGGCCCGCGCCTACCTGGCCGGCATGGCGGCGGCCGCGAACTTCGCGTTCGTGAACCGCCAGGCCATGGCGCACTGGGCGCGCGGCGCGTTCAAGGACCTGTTCAAGGCCAAGCTGACCACGGTCTACGACGTGTGCCACAACATCGCGAAGTTCGAGGAGCACGAGGTCGAGGGCAAGCTCCGCCGCCTGCTCGTGCACCGCAAGGGCGCGACGCGCGCGCTCCCGCCCGGGCACCCGCTCGTCCCGCGCGCCTACGCCCAGACGGGCCAGCCCGTGATCATTCCCGGCGACATGGGCCGCTACAGCTTCGTGCTGCGCGGGGCGCCCGGCTCGACCGCGAGCCTGGGCTCGGCCTGCCACGGCGCCGGCCGCCTGCTCTCGCGCCACGAGGCCAAGCGCCGCTACGGCGACCAGGACATCGTGGGCAAGCTCGCGGACCAGGGCGTGATCGTGCGCGGCGCCTCGCGCGCGACCGTCGTCGAGGAGGTCCCCGAGGCCTACAAGGACGTGGCGCAGGTCGTCGACGTGGTCGACCAGGGCGGGCTCGCGACGAAGGTCGTCCGGATCCGCCCGATCGCCTGCGTGAAGGGGTAGGGTCGGGGGGGAGTCGCCAGGACGCCCCTCCCCGACTGCGGGGTGCCCCACCCGCCGACTCTCCACGCGCTGCCTGCTCGCGTCGTCCGATCGGGGCCGCGCCGCGCGGTGGTCTCGGCCCCAAGCACCCGCGGAGCAGGGACTTCTGCGCCATGTCGATCTCGCGCCGCGCCGGACGACCATGGGGGTCCGCGGACGAAGGGCGGACGGGAGGTCCTGCGTGAAGTATCTGTGCCTGGCCTACGGGACGAGCGGCGGGCTCGAGGCCCTGACCGCCGCGGAGCGGGCGGCGCTGCTCGCGGAGCTCGAGGCGCGCGAGGCGGCGCTGCAGGCGACGGGCGCCGTGCGCGCGTCCATGAGCCTGGGGTGGGAGCCGGCCACGCTGCGCCCGCGGGGCGGCGAGACGGTCGTGACCGACGGGCCGTATCTGGAGACGAAGGAGCAGGTGGGCGGGCTCGTCGTGCTCGAGGCCCGCGACCTGAACGACGCCGTGCGCGTGGCCTCGCTCCACCCGGGCGTCCACCTGGGCCCGGGCGTCGAGCTCCGCGCGGTCGAGCACGCGCTCCCGCCGGGCCCGTTCGAGGAGGGCCCGCGCTGGCTGCTCCTCGCCTACGGGCAGCGCGAGCCGTTCGAGCGCATGGACGCGGCCGAGCGCGAGGCCGTGTTCGCGCGCTGCGGCGAGCTCGATCAGGCCATGCGCGCGACGGGGCGCGTCGTCGAGGGCACGGGCCTCGGCTGGGACGCCGTGTCGCTCCGGGCGCGCGAGGGGAAGGTCGTCGTGACCGACGGCCCGTTCCTCGAGACGAAGGACCTCGTGGGCGGGCTCGTCACGGTCACGGCGCGCGACCGCGACGAGGCGCTCCGCCTGGCCTCCATGCACCCGGCCGCGCAGATCGGCGAGGCGCTCGGCTGGGCGGTCGAGCTCCGGGCCGTCGCGGCGGGCTGCGCCCTGAAGGCGTGAGCCCGCCGGGGTCCGGCGACGCGCGAGGGCTGGACCCGGCTGACCGATCGGAGGGCGGTCGGCCCGGACCGGACCGAGCTCGGAGTGGCGGCCACACGGGCCCGCCGGGCTCGAGCCCGCCCGACCCGAGCCCGGGCAGGCCGGGCCCGGCGCCCGCGGACCACGAGGCCGCCGTCCACGCGCAGGTCGACGCGCTCTACCGGGCCGCGTCGCGGCGTGTGTTCGCGGCGCTCCTGCGCCTGCTCGGCGACTTCGACCTGGCCGAGGAGGCGCTCCACGACGCGTTCGCGGCCGCGCTCGAGCGCTGGCCGCGCGAGGGGCCGCCCGGGAACCCGGTCGCCTGGCTCGTGTCGGCGGGGCGGTTCAAGGCGATCGACGCGCTGCGCCGCCGGGCGCGGTTCGACGCCGCGCAGGGCGCGCTCGCCGAGCGGGTCGCGCGCGGCCCGGCGCCCACGGAGGCGGACGAGGTGCCCGACGACCGGCTGCGCCTGATCCTCGCCTGCTGCCACCCGGCGCTCGGGCCCGAGGCGCAGGTCGCGCTCACGCTGCGCGAGGTGTGCGCGCTCACGACCGAGGAGATCGCGCGCGCGTTCCTCGTCGCGCCCTCGACCCTGGCCCAGCGGATCGTGCGCGCCAAGGCGCGCCTCCGCGACGAGCAGGCCGCGCTCGACGTCCCGCCGCGCGAGGCGCTCGGCCCGCGGCTCGACGCCGTCCTGCGCGTCGTCTACCTCGTGTTCAACGAGGGCTACCTGGCGACCGCGGGCGACGCGCTCGCGCGGGCCGACCTCGCGGGCGAGGCGGTCCGCCTGGCCCGCCTCGTGGTCGAGCTCGCCCCCGAGCCGGAGGCCCTGGGCCTGCTCGGGCTGCTCCTCCTCCACGAGGCCCGGCGCGACGCGCGCGCCGACGCCGCGGGCGAGCTCGTGCTCCTCGAGGACCAGGACCGCGCGCGCTGGGACCGCGACCGGATCGCCGAGGGCTGCGCGCTCGTCGAGCGCGCGCTCCGCTCGCGGCGGTTCGGGCCCTACACGCTCCAGGGCGCGATCGCGGCCGTCCACGCCGAGGCGCCGAGCGCCGCGCAGACCGACTGGGCGCAGGTCGTCGGCCTCTACGGCCTGCTCGCCCGGGTCGAGCCCACGCCCGTCGTCGCGCTGAACCACGCGGTCGCGGTCGCCATGCGCGACGGCCCCGCGGCCGGGCTCGCCCCGATCGAGGCGCTCCTCCGGCGCGACCTCGCCGACTACGCGCCCGCCCACGCGGCGCGCGCCGACCTGTGCCGACGGCTCGGGCGGACCGCCGAGGCACGGGCGAGCTACGCGCGCGCGCTCGCGCTCGTCCGCCAGGGGCCCCAGCGTCGGTTCCTCGAGCGCCGCCTCGCCGCGCTCGGGTGACGCGCGGGCCGGGCCCTCCGGCGCCGAGCAGACGCCAGGCCCTGGGCCGCGCGGCCCGGCCCCCGGCGCGTGCGCAACGCGAGGTCCTGAGGCAACCTCGGAGGCCGTGGAGCTGACCCCCGACGAGACGAGCATGGTCCGGGCCGCCCTGGCGGCGGGCCTGCTCACGCCCGACGACGTCGACGCCGCGCGCGCGCAGGTCGCGCGCGAGGGGGGGCGCCTGTTCGACCAGGTCCGCGCGCGCGTCCGGGCGGCGCCGGCGCCGCCGTCGTCGGACATGGCCTGGTTCGGCGGCGGCCCCCGGGCGGCGCCTCCGCCCTCGGCCGTGGGCTGGCCCGCCGCGCTCGGCCGCTCGTCGGACGGCGGGCCGGGTCCGAGCGCCTCGGTCCACCGCGTGCTTCCTCCCGGCGAGGCCTGGTCGCCGGCGCCCGCGGCCCCGAGCGCGGAGACGGGGCTCGGGGCTGCGACCGCGGCCTGGTCGCCGCTGCCCGTGGCCCCGACGTCGTCTGCTCACCCGGGCGCGGGGACGGGGCTGGTCGACGGGGACGTGACCGCGGCCTGGACGCCCCCGCCGGCGGCGACCGCCTCGACCTCGACCTCGCGCGGGGCCCCGGGCGCGGAGACGGGGCTGGGCGACGGGGACGTGACCGCGGCCTGGGCGCCGCCGCCGGCGCGCTCGTCCTCGCCCGCGGCGCCGGCAGGGTCGTCCGAGGACGCGCGCACGCGCGCGGGCCCGCTCGGTCTCGGGGCCTCGCGCGCCGACGAGCCCGCGCCGGCGGCGCGGATCGGCGACTACGAGGTCGTGCGCGAGCTCGCGCGCGGGGCCATGGGCGTCGTCTACGTCGCGCGCGACCGCGCGCTCGCCCGCGAGGTCGCCCTGAAGATGATCCTCGACCGGGACGCAGGGCCCGAGGCGCTCGAGAGGTTCCGGATCGAGGCGCGCGCCGCGGCCCGCCTGCGGCACCCGAACATCGTCGGCGTCCACCACGTGGGCGAGCACCTGGGCCGCCCGTTCATGGTCATGGACCTCGTCGACGGCGAGAGCCTCATGCGCCGCGTCGACGCGCAGGGGCCCCTCGACGGGCGCGAGGCCGCGCGGATCACGGAGCGCCTCGCGGACGCCATGGCCTACGCGCACCAGCGCGCGGTCCTGCACCGCGACCTGAAGCCGCAGAACGTCCTGCTCGACCGGGCCGGGACCCCGCTGATCACCGACTTCGGCGTCGCGAAGGACGTGGGCGTGGCCGGCGCCACCGTGGCGGGCCAGGTGATCGGGACGCCGGCCTACATGCCCCCCGAGCAGGCCGCGGGCGAGCTCGAGGGCGTCGACCGGCGCGCCGACGTCTACGCGCTCGGCGCCACGCTCTACCACCTGCTCACCGGGCAGGCCCCCTTCGAGGGGCCGTCGATCCGCGTGATCGCGGCGGTGCTCGCGTCGGACCCGCCGCGGCCGCGCGCGCTCCGCCCGGAGGTCGACCCGGACCTCGAGACGATCTGCCTCAAGTGCATGGAGAAGGAGCCCGAGCGGCGCTACCGGACGATGAGCGAGCTCGCGGCCGACCTGCGCGCGTGGCTCGACGACCGGCCGATCGCGGCCCGCGCGCCGGGGCCGTGGGAGCGCGCGCAGAAGTGGCGTCGCCGCAACCCGACCCTGTTCCGGCTCGGCGCGGGGAGCGCCGCGGCCGTGGGCCTGGTCGCCCTGGCCGGGCTCTTCGCGACGGGGCGGGGGCGCGCGGCGGCGGCGGGCGCGCGCACCGCGCTCGTCGCGGACGCGGGC
>JANJTH010000467.1 GCA_024711205.1 Planctomycetota bacterium
CCGCCCCCGCGGCGCCCGGCGCCGCCCCGACCGCCGCGAGCACCCGCCCGCGCAGCGCGGCCCAGCGCGCGGCCGAGGGGTGGCGCAAGGGCACGCGGTCGAGCGCCGCGCGCGCCGCCTCGACCTCGGCCTCGACGACCCGGCACCCGGCGCAGCGCTCGAGGTGCGCGAGCACCACCAGGCGCTCGGACGGCTCGAGCCCGTCGGGGGCGAGCAGGAGCGGGAGCCGCTCCTCGACCCACCCGCACGCGGGCGCCGCCGGGACCGTGGCCCCGGGCCCCTCGCCCGCGGCGTCCATGCGCTCAGGGTCCATGCTCGTCCTCCCGTCCGCGGCCGACCGCCGCGAGGGTCTCGTCGCCCAGGCTCCGGCGCAGGCTGCGGAACGCCTGGTGCAAGGTCGACTTCACCGTGCCCAGCGCGCACCCGCGCGCCTCGGCGATCTCCTTGAGCGAGAACCCCTCGTAGTGGCGCAGCGCGACGATCGCCCGCTGCCCGGGCGGCAGCGCCGCGATCGCCGCCTTGACCTGCCCCACGATCCCGGCCTGCTCCTCGGCCACGAGCCCCGCGTCCGCGTCCTCGCGGACCTCGCCCGCGTCCTCGAGGGCCCGCCCCTCCCAGGCCCGCCGCTCGCGGCCCTTGCGGCGCAGCCCGTCGATCGCCTGGTTCGTGACGAGCCGGAACGCCCACGACGAGAAGCGCGCCGAGCCGTCCCACGAGGGCAGGCGGTCGTGGATCTTCACGAACGCGTCCTGGACCACGTCGAGCGCCTCGTCGGGGTCGCCCGTGACCCGGTACGCGACCCGGTAGAACCGCTCCTGGAAGCGGTCGACGAGCGCCCCGAACGCCGCGGGGTCACCCGCCAGGTGGGCGCGCGCCAGCTCGTCCCCGTCGTCCTCGTTCACGCGTCTGGGCCCACTCCCCCCGGACCCGCGTCGCGGGCCGAGCGCGTCGAGGTCCACCCCGCAGACGCGCGGCGCGACCGCGGGTTCAGGCCGTCCGCGAGCGACCCGGGACCCCGCCGCGACCCGCGCCTGGCCGGGCGCCGGCCCTGCCCGCCGCCGCGCGCCCGATCCGGGCCTCGAACGCCCGCCCCGGGCGGAACGCCACCACCCGGCGCGCCGGGACGTCCATGGTCTCGCCGGTCCGCGGGTCCCGCGCCTTGCGGGGCGCGCGGGTCTTCACCTCGAACACGCCGAAGTTCCGCAGCTCGAGCCGCCCGTCGTCGGCCACGGCGTCCACGATCGCCTCGAGCGCGAGCTGGATCACCTCGCTCGCCTGGGCCTGCGTGAGCGCCGTCTTCTCGGCGATCTGCCGGGCCATGTCCCGCTTCGTCCGCATGACTCCGGCCCCTCGACCTCGAGAAGGGGCGCATGGTACCGGCGCCACCCCGGCGTCGCGACCCCATCCACGCCCCCCCCGCCCACGGGGCGAAGCCCTCCGGAAAGACTGCGGGGGTCGTCATGGACGACCCCCGCGCTCACCTTGCGTTCGGACTGTCGAATCGACCGACCCCGACACTGACTCGGGCGAGCGGCCCGCATGGCCGCCCACCGCCCCTGCCCGCTTCGCCTCGTCCTCGCCGCGCGTCGGAGAGGACGCGTCGGACGAAAGGACATGAGATCGGAGACCTCGGACTCGGGCCGAGGGGCACTTCCCGTCAGCGCGGCGACGACCGCCGACCGACCGATTTCCCTTGGAGCGGATGGTTCAGCACCACCTCCAGGACACAGGGGACCCGGCGAACTGCCGCGACCCGCTGAGCGTCGCGCGAGCTGAACCCACGCGCGCCACTTCCTAGATGGCAGCGTCGCGCGAGGTCGTCAAGGGCTCCCCGAAAGATTTTTTTCGGCCTTGCCAGGAAAGCGTTTACGGCGCCCTGCGGCGAAGGACCAGGTAGGCGAACGCCGGACGCGGCCGATCGACGTGCGTGAGCTCCCAGCCCTGCTGCCCCGCCGTCTTGAGCACATGCTCGAGGAACGGGCCCTCCGCGCGCGCGTGGTCGCCGCCCTCGCGCCGGAGGAAGTCCTTGTAGTCGTCCTTGTCCTTGTAGTCGTTCGGGTCGAACCGGATCACCCAGTAGTCCCAGCGCACGTCGACGGGACGCGGCCGCTGCTGCGCGGCGGCCGTGCCGAGCCCGCCGAGACCCAGGACCGCGACGGACACGAGCGCCCACGCGAGCGAGCGCCGGCGCCCGCGCGGCGTCGCCGCCCCCGCGCGCGGGAGGGCCTCGCCACCGCGCGCCTCGCCCCCACGCCCCGCGCCCGAGTCGGCCTCGCTCACTGGAACACGATCCCCTGCGCGAGCGGCAGCGCGTCCGTGTAGTTGATCGTGCAGGTCTGCCGGCGCATGTAGGCCTTCCAGGCGTCGCTGCCCGCCTCGCGGCCGCCGCCCGTGTCCTTCTCGCCGCCGAACGCGCCGCCGATCTCGGCCCCGCTCGTGCCGATGTTCACGTTCGCGATCCCGCAGTCGCTGCCGCACGCCGAGAGGAACCGCTCGGCCGCGCGCAGGTCGCGCGTGAACACGGCGCTCGAGAGCCCCTGCGGGACGCCGTTGTTCACGGCGATCGCGTCGTCGACCGAGTCGACCTCGACCGCGTAGAGGATCGGCGCGAACGTCTCCTCGGCCACGATCGGCATGTCGCGCCGCGCGCGCACGATCGTCGGCCGGACGAAGTGCCCGCCCGCGAGCGCGCCGCCCGCGTCGTGGCGCCCGCCGCCCACGAGCACCTCGCCGCCCTGCGCGCGGGCCTGCGCGAGCGCCGCCTCCATGTTCGCGACCGCCCCCGCCGTGATCAGCGGCCCCATGAGCGTGCCCTCGGCCAGCGGGTCGCCGATCCGCACCTGCCCGTAGGCGCGCGCGAGCCGCTCGAGGAACGGGCCGGCGACGCCGCGCTGGAGCAGGAGCCGCCGCGTCGTCGTGCAGCGCTGCCCGGCCGTGCCGACCGCGCCGAACAGAACGGCGCGCGTCGCGAGGTCGAGGTCGGCGTCGTCGAGGATCGTGATCGCGTTGTTCCCGCCCAGCTCGAGCAGCGTGCGGCCCATGCGCGCGGCCACGACCTGCCCGACCTTGCGGCCCATGGCGCACGAGCCCGTGGCCGAGATCAGGGGCAGCCGCGCGTCCCGCGCGAGCGGCACGCCCGTCGCCTCGACCGGCCCGATCAGGAGCCCGCACAGGCCCTCGGGCGCGCCGTTGCGGCGGAGCACCTCGTGGACGATCCGCTGCACGGCGACGGCCGTGAGCGGCGTGAGCTCCGACGGCTTCCACACGCAGGCGTCGCCGCACACGAGCGCGACGAGCGCGTTCCAGGCCCACACGGCGACGGGGAAGTTGAAGGCCGTGATCACGCCGACCGGGCCGAGCGGGTGCCACTGCTCGTACATCCGGTGGCCCGGGCGCTCGGAGTGCATGGACAGCCCGTAGAGCTGGCGCGACATGCCGACGGCGAGGTCGGCCATGTCGATCATCTCCTGGACCTCGCCCAGCCCCTCGGGCAGGATCTTGCCGCACTCGAGGCTCACGAGCCGCCCGAGCGGCTCCTTGTGGGCCCGGAGCGCGTCGCCCACCTGCCGCACGACCTCGCCGCGCTTGGGCGCGGGCCAGGTCCGCCACTGCTCGAAGGCGCGCGCGGCCGCGGCGACGACCTGCTCGTACTCGTCGGGCCCGGCCCCGCGCACGGCCGCGAGCGTCGCGCCCGTCGACGGGTCCTCCGAAGGGATCTCCTCGCCCCGCGTGCGCAGGAACGGCCCCGTCGCCGCCCCGTCGCAGGTGCCCTCGATCCCGAGCTGGCCGAGGACCTCGGCCACGATCTTCGCCCGCGCCATGCCGCCTCCCGCGCGCCCCGGGCGGGTCCGCCCGCGGGCCCGCGGACCTTACCACCCGGCCGCGCGCGGGCGGCGAGCCGGGGCAGGCGGAGCGGGACGGCGCAGCGCGCGAGGCGCCGCCCCGGGCCCGGGGAGGCGGCTCGCGCCGCCTGCTCAGTAGAGCCGGGCGGGGCCCAGGCGCTCGGGCACGCTCCCGCCCCCGAGGTGCGCCGCGAACACCTCGCGCACGCGCGCCGCCGGGACGACGAGCGTCGTGCCGAAGTGGGGCACCCCGACCGCGACGCCCACGAGCCGGCCGTCGCGGTCGGTCACGGGCGCGCCCATGTGCGACGGCCGGACCGGCGCGTCGACCGAGAGGACCAGGGCGTAGCCGCGCGGCGGGGTCCCCGACGCGAAGGCGCGCCGCCCCTCGAGCGCGCCCTCGAGCTGCTCGACGAGCGCGCGCAGCTCCTCCGACCCGAGGCGGTCGGCCAGCTTGCCGAGCGCCTCGACGGCCCGCACGACCGGGCCCGGGACGCCGCCCTGGGCCACGCTGGCGGCGAGCCGCGCCGACGCGCGCCGCGGGGTCGCCGCGACGACGCCCCGCGAGACCCAGGCCCCGGCGCCCGCGCCGGCGCGCACCTCGACGAGCGCGCCGGGCGCGCGGTGCGGCGCGTCCTCGCCCGAGCCCGGGACGCCGGCCTGGCCGGGCGGCAGCTCGAGCAGCGCGAGGTCGTCGGGCTCGCTCGTGGCGACGCGCCGGGCGCGGCCGCCGCCGGCAAGCGCGACCTCGTCGCCGGGCGGGAGCGCGCTCGCCTTCGCGACGGCGTGGCGCGGGCCGACGCGCGTCGCGACCCGCCCGTCCGCCAGGTCGACGGCGACCCCGCCCGCGCGGGCCCCCTGGCCGCGGGCGCCGCCCGGGCCCCACAGCGCCTCGTCGAGCGCCTGCTGGCGCGGGCTCTTCTGCGCGAGCTGCGCGAGCCGCTCGGCCGCGGCGACGTCGGCCACGGCCCCGGCCGCGCGCTCGCGCAGCCCCTCGGGCAGGCGCTCCTCCTGCTCGAGCAGCGAGCGCGTCCCCTCGGCGACGCGCTCGGGCAGCGCGCGCGCGAGCGGGTCGAGGAGGCGGTAGAGCGCCCGCAGCGCCCACGAGTCGCCGGTGCGCACCGCGCGCCCCCCCGGGAGCACGACGAGCCCGCCCTGGAGGGCCTCGAGCCGCTCGGCCACGACGTCGACCGGGATCGTCAGCGAGACGCCGCGCTCGAGGTCGACCGCGCCGTTGATCCCCACGAGCCGGCCCTCGAGGTCGACGAGCGGGCCGCCGCTGTTGCCCGAGAAGATCGGCGCGTCGTGGCGCAGGGCCGCCCCGTAGTCGAGCACGAGCCCGCCCGGGCCCTCGGCGCCGCCGGCGCCCGGGAGCACCCGCCCGACCGACACGGTCGCCTGCGGGTCCGTCTTGCGCCCGCCGGGGAAGCCGAGCGCGACGACCCACGCGCCGGGGCCCGGCGCCGCGGGCGCCAGCGAGAAGGCCGGGCGCCCCGCCTCGGGCTCGACCGGCTCGAGGACGGCCAGGTCGCGCACGTAGTCGATCCCGCGCTGCCGGCAGAGCGCCGTCGTCCCGTCCGCCCACTGCACGAGCGCGTAGCGCGCCCCGGCGACGACGTGGGCGTTCGTGACGACCCACCCGCGCGCGTCGACGACCGCGCCCGAGCCGAGCCCGATCACGCCGAACACGAGCGCGGTGCGCGCGCGCCCGTGCTCCGCCAGGTCGACGAGGCGCCGCTCGAGCGCGCCGGCGTCCTCGCGCGTCGCGGCCGCGGGCGCGCCTTGCGCGCGCGCGGGCGAGGACGCGAAGGCGCCGACGAGGGCGAGCGCGAGGGCGAGCAGCGGGCGGGCCATGGGGACCTCCTCCGGTCGGGGGCGCGCGAGCCTAGCAGCCGCCCGCTCGGCCTGCGCCCCAGCGCGGCGTCCGCACGCCCCTGGACCCTCGAGGCGCGCCCTGGCCGTCGAGCCGCCAGGTCGGCGCCCCGCGCGGCGTCGCCCACCCGTCCGGGGCCGCAGCGCCGACCCGAGCCGAGGGCCCCGCGCACCGCGGGGCGACCCCGCGGCTAGCTCTCGCGGCGCTCGAGCACGCCGAGCACGCCCTCGGCGTCGGTCGCGGCGAGGAGGTCGCGGCGGATCGACGGGTCGTTCAGGACGCGCGCGACGCCGGCGAGCGTGCGGATGTGCGCCTGGAACAGGTTCGGCGGGACGACGAGCAGGATCACGAGGTGGACCGCCTCGCCGTCGACGGCCAGGAAGTCGACGCCAGCCCGGTGGATCCCGAGCGCGGCGACGACGCGCGCGACGCCCTCCGAGACGCCGTGCGGGACGGCGACGCTCGAGCCGAGCCCCGTCGTGTGCGACGCCTCGCGCGCGTGGACGGCGCGGGCGACGTCGGCGCGTCGGCCCGGCTCGACGCAGCCGCCGCGCTCGAGCGCGTCGATCAGCTCCTCGATCACGCCGTCGCGGGTGGTGGCCCGCAGGTCGGCGACGATCAGCTCCTCGGTGAGCAGGTCGGTCAGCCGCACCCGGGGGCTCCTCCGGCGTGGTCGAGGCGGGCGGCGCGCCCGCGCCGCCCGCGCCCGCCGATCCCTCGGGGGGCGCGCCGGACGATACGCGCGCCCCGCGCTCCGTGCCACCCTCGGGTGCCGCGGAGCGCGCCGAGCGCGCGCCGCGGCGAAAGGGCGGGGCCGGCGCGCCTGCGCTCGCGCCTGACGCGCCGCGTGATATCGTGCGCGCCCGTCCCAGGGGGGACCGGTCCGCTGAAGCTGGTCGTCGCGGTCATTCGCCCGGAGCGGCTCGAGCACGTCAAGCAGGCGCTCGCGGCCGCGCAGGTCTTCCGACTCACCGTGTCGGACGTCCTGGGCGTCGCCACCGACGACGAGGCGGGTCCCCCCACGGCGGCGGCTGCGTATGCCGGCGCCGCGGCCGGGCCGGTGCCCGTGCGGAAGGTGAAGCTCGAGGTGGCGGTCAACGAGCCGTTCCTCGAGCCGACCGTCCGGGCGATCGAGCGCGCGGCGCGAACGGAAGGGGGGCGCGGGGACGGCAAGGTCCTCGTCCTGCCGCTCGAGGAGGCCGTGCGGATCCGCACGGGCGAGCGGGGCCCCGAGGCGATCTGAACGACCCGCCGCGGCTCGGCCTGGGAACGGTCGAGGGGCGGACGGGCGGAGGTGAACGTGACGACTCCCCGCGAGGTGATCGCGCTGGCGACGGACAAGAAGGTCCGCTACGTCGACCTGCGCTTCAACGACTTCCCCGGCACCTGGCAGCACTTCTCGATCCCGGTCGCGCACCTGACCGAGGAGTGCTTCGAGGACGGGTTCGCGTTCGACGGCTCGTCGATCCGCGGCTGGCAGTCGATCCACGAGTCCGACATGCTCGTCGTCCCGGACCCGGCGACGGCGTTCCTCGACCCCTTCACCGAGCAGCCCACGCTCGTGCTCACCTGCAACGTGAAGGACCCGATCACGCACCAGGACTACCCGCGCGACCCGCGGAACATCGCGCGCCGCGCCGAGGCCTACGTCGCCTCGACGGGGATCGGCGACACGGTCTACTTCGGCCCCGAGGCCGAGTTCTTCGTGTTCGACGACGTGCGCTTCGACCAGGGCACGCAGTTCGGCTACTACCACCTCGACTCGAACGAGGGCGCCTGGAACATGGGGCGCGACGAGCGGCCGAACCTGGGCCACAAGCCGCGCCAGAAGGGCGGCTACTTCCCCTGCCCGCCGACCGACCAGTTCTTCGACCTGCGCAACACCATGTGCACGAACCTCGAGCGCTGCGGGTTCGAGATCGAGCGCCACCACCACGAGGTCGCGACGGGCGGCCAGCAGGAGATCAACTACAAGTACGCGTCGCTGACCCGCGCCGCGGACATGATGATGATCTTCAAGTACGTCGTGAAGAACACGGCGCTCAAGGCGGGCAAGACGGTCACGTTCATGCCGAAGCCGCTCTACGGCGACAACGGCTCGGGCATGCACTGCCACCTCTCGATCTGGCGCAAGGGCACGAACACGTTCGCGGGCGAGCGCTACGCGGGGCTCTCCGACGAGGCGCTGTGGGCGATCGGCGGGATCCTCCACCACGCGCCGGCGCTCGTCGCGTTCACGAACCCGACCACGAACAGCTACAAGCGGCTCGTGGCCGGCTACGAGGCGCCGGTGAACCTGGCCTACTCGGCGCGCAACCGCTCGGCGTCGATCCGGATCCCGGTCGGCGGCGTGAGCAAGCCGGGGGCCCGCCGGATCGAGTTCCGCTGCCCCGACCCGTCGTCGAACCCGTACCTGGCGTTCGCGGCGATCACCATGGCCGCGGTCGACGGGATCCAGCGCAAGCTCCACCCGGGCGAGCCGCTCGACAAGGACATCTACGACCTCCCGCCCGAGGAGAAGGCCAAGGTCCCGGGCACGCCCTACGACCTGAACACGGCGCTCACGAACCTCGAGCACGACCACGAGTGGCTGCTCAAGGGCGACGTGTTCAGCGAGGACGTGGTGAAGGCCTGGATCCACTACAAGCGGAAGTCCGAGGTCGACGCGATCCGGACCCGCCCGCACCCGCAGGAGTTCGTCCTCTACTACGACTGCTGAGCGAACGTGGGCGGGCCCTGCGGGGCCCGCCCCACCGCGACGACCGCGCGCTGGCGCGCCCGTCGGGGGATCCTGCGCGGGTTCGTCGCGGTGGTCCTGCGGGATCCGCGCGGGTGGAGCGGGGGCGACAGCGGCCGCCGCGCGGCCCCGAGCGCCTCAGGCCCCGAGGTCGAGGCCGCGCTCCCGGGCGCGGTCGAGGGCCTCGCCGGCCGCGCGCAGGAGGTCGTCGCCCGTCGCGAGGTCGTGGCCGTCGCCCGCGACGGCCACGCCGACGGTGACGCCGACGGTGCAGGTGTCGGAGCCGATCATGAAGCGGCTCCCGCCCATGTGGCGCAGGATCCGCTGCGCGGCGGCCCGGGCCTGCGCCAGGTTCGCGCCCGGGAGCGCCCAGGCCAGCTCGCTCCCGCCCGTGCGGCCGGTCGGCTGCCCGGGCCCGGCCGTCTCCGAGAGGAGGTGGGTCGCCTGCACGATCACGGCGTCGCCGGCGTGGTGGCCGTGGTTCGCGTTGATCAGGCGGACGCCGCGCAGGTTGAGCAGGAGCAGCGCGAGCGGCCGGCCGGCGGCGCGGGCGGCGGTCACGCCGCGGTCGAGCGCCTCGACGAAGGCCTGGCGGTTCATGAGGCCGGTGAGCCGGCAGGTCCGGACGGCGCGCTCGGCCGCCTCGATCAGGGCGGCGTTGCGCAGCGCGACCGCGACGAGGTCGCGGGCCTGTCGGATCAGCGCGAGCTGCTGCTCGGCGTCGAAGGGCTGCTCGTCGTAGCGGTCGGCCAGGTTGAGCACGCCCTGGACCTCGCCGCCCGCGATCAGCGGCGTCACGACGCACGAGGCGGTCCGGTAGCGCACGGCGTGCGGCCGCTCGGGGAGGTCGCCCTCGGGCGTCGTCCAGCGGCCCAGGTCGTCGATGCACAGGGTCCTTCGCCCGCGCACGGCCTGCGCCATGAGCGAGCTGGGCGCGTGGTCGAGCTCGACCACGCGGTCGATCTCGCGCCCGTGCGTGTGCTGCTTGAGGACGAGCCGCCGCCGCTCGGGCTCGTAGACGTAGACGGAGGCGTAGCGCGCGCCCACGAGGAAGGGGATCCGCTGCACGAGGACCTCGAGCACCCCGTCGAGGTCGAACGACGCGAGGTCCCGCGTGAGCGAGGCGAGGATCTCGAGCTTCTCGCCGGCGGCGCGCGCCCGGTCGCTCGACTCCTGCGCGAAGCGGACGCGCGCCTCGAGCCGCGCGAGCTCCTCGCGCAGCCGCCCCGCCTCGCGGCGCTCGGCGTCGGCCTCCGCCTGCGCCTGCGCGAGCCCGAGGCGGAGCCGCTCGAGCTCGAGCCAGAGGGTCTCCTTGCGCGACTGGCGGGTCACCTCGGGCATGTGCGTCCCCGGCGGGGCGCCGCCCCCCGGGGGCGCCCGAACCGACCGTAGCAGCGCGCCTTGGGCCGAGCAACCGCGCGACGGCTCCGGCCTTGCGTAGGCGACGCCCGGTCGCCCGTCGCCTTGCGTGCGGGATCGGACGTGGCTACCGTCCACGCACGGCCGGGGGACGAGGGCCTGTGCGGTTCGACCCAGACTTCTCGAGGGCGCGGCGCCGCGCCCTCTCCCGCGCGCTCGCCGGGCTCGCGCCCTCCCTGGCCGTGGGCCTCGCCCCGGGGCTGCTCGCCGCGGGCTGCGGGGGCGGCGGCGGCGGGAGCGGCGGCGCGGTCGCCCCCGTGATCACCGCGAGCGCGGCGGCGCACCTGCTCACGCAGGCGACCTTCGGGCCGACGCCCGAGGAGCTCGAGCGGGTCCAGCTCCTCGGCGAGGCCGCGTGGGTCGACGAGCAGCTCGCGCTGCCGGCGACCTCGCACCTCGAGCACCTCGACGCCTACGGCCAGGGGCAGGACCCGGCGTCGGGCCTCCGGGTGGACACCTGGTGGCACATGGCCATGCGGGCCCCCGACCAGCTCCGCCAGCGGGTCGCGTTCGCGCTCAGCCAGCTCTTCGTCGTGTCCGAGGTCGAGATCACGGGCGCCCAGGCGACGCGCGGGCTCGCGAACTACTACGACGTGCTCGCGCGCGGCGCGTTCGGCCCCTACCGGCGGCTCCTCGAGGACGTGACCCTGAGCCCCGTCATGGGCGTCTACCTGAGCCACGTGAAGAACGAGCGGGCCGACGCGGCCCGCAACGTCCGCCCCGACGAGAACTACGCGCGCGAGGTCATGCAGCTCTTCTCGATCGGGCTCGTCGAGCTCGGCTTCGACGGCGTCCCGCGCCGCGACGGCGCCGGCCAGACGATCCCGACCTACGACCAGGCCACGGTCGAGGGCTTCGCGCAGGTCTTCACGGGCTGGACCTACGCCGGGGCGCGCTCGTGGAGCAACGCGCCGCGCAACCTGCTCGAGCCCATGATCTCGTTCCAGCAGTGGCACGACACGAGCGAGAAGCGCCTCCTCGGCGGACGCGTGCTCCCCGCCGGCCGCACGGCCGAGCAGGACCTCGCGGACGCGCTCGACGTGCTCGCGCAGCACCCGAACACGGGGCCGTTCGTGTGCCGGCACCTGATCCAGCGGCTCGTCACGAGCAACCCGGGCCCCGACTACATGCGGCGCGTCGTGCAGGCCTGGGAGGACGACGGGCGCGGGCAGCGCGGGAACCTGGGCGCGGTCGTGCGCGCGATCCTGCTCGACCCCGAGGCGCGCCGCGCGCCGGACCTCCAGCCGGCCGAGTGGGGCAAGGTCCGCGAGCCGCTCCTGCGCGTGAGCGCGCTCTGGCGGGCCTTCGGCGCCCAGCCGGTCGTCGGCCGCTACGGCTACCAGAACCCCGAGCGCGAGCTCGCGCAGGCGCCGCTCCGCGCGCCGTCGGTGTTCAACTTCTTCCGGCCGAACCACCGCCCGCCGGGTGAGCTGAGCGACCTGGGGCTCGACGCGCCCGAGACGCAGCTCGCGACCGAGACGACGACGACGGCCACGACGAACCGCTTCTACACGCTCGTCCACGAGCGCTGGGACGGCGTCCCGCGGTCGCTCGGGCCCGACGAGGTGATCCTCTCGCTCGCCCCGCTCCGGCCGCTCGCGGGCGACCCCGAGGCGCTCGTCGACCGGGTCGGCCTGCTCCTGCTCGGCGGCCGCCGCATGCCGCCCGACATGCGCCAGACGGTGCTCGACCTCGTGCGCGCGACGCCGCTCACCGACGACGGGACGCAGCGCGCGCTCGAGGCGATCTGGATCGTGGTCACCTCGCCCGAGTTCGCGGTGCAGCGGTGAGCGCCGGGCGTGACCGCGGGCGCAGGACGGACGGCGGGCGGGGCGAGGCGGCAGGCGTGCGATCGGCGGGGGGCGGAGGACGGCGCGTGCGTGACGACGAGCTGAACCGGCGGGGCTTCCTCGAACGGTGCGCCTGCCTGGCGCTCGGCGGGGGCGCGCTCGGGCTCTCGGGGATCCTCGACCGCGTGGCCCTGGCGGCCCCGCCGGCCGCGGACTACCGGGCGCTCGTGTGCGTGTTCCTGTTCGGCGGGAACGACGCCTTCAACCTGCTCGCGCCGATCGACGGGCAGGACCGGGCCGACTACGACCTGTCCCGCCCGTTCCTCGGCGTGACCGCGGGCGAGCTCCTCCCGCTCACGCCCACGACCGCGCCGCCGCGCGGCCGCTACGGGCTCCACCCGCAGCTCCCGACGCTCCACCGGCTGTTCGGCGAGGGGCGGCTCGCGCTCGTCCCGAACGTGGGCCCGCTCGTCGAGCCCGTGACGCGCGCGACCTGGCAGGCGCGCACGGCGCAGCTCCCGCCCCAGCTCTTCTCGCACAACGACCAGACCCAGCACTGGCAGACCTCGCGCCCGGACCGCCCCGCCGCGACGGGCTGGTGCGGCCGGGCGGCGGACGCGCTGATCGACCAGGGGACGGTCGCCCAGGACATCGCGCTCAACGTCTCGCTCCAGGGCACGAACGTCCAGCAGACGGGCGTGCGCGGGCAGGCCTACTCCGTGGGCGCGACGGGGGTCGTCCGCCTGCGGGGCGTCGACGGCGGCGGCGCCGCGAACCAGCGCCGCAGGACCGCCTTCGACGCGCTCCTCGCGCGCCGCGCCGAGAGCCCGCTCGCGCGCGAGGCGGCGCGGATCCAGCGCCGCGCGATCGACGCGGCCGACCGGGTCGCGACCGCGCTCGACGCGCAGACGGCGCTCCAGACGACGTTCCCGGAGACCGGGGTCGCGCGGCAGCTCCAGATGGTCGCGCGCCTGATCGGGGCCTCGGGCGACCTCGGGCTGCGCCGGCAGGTGTTCTTCGTCGGCATGGGCGGCTACGACACGCACGGCGAGCAGGCGACGCGCCACCCCCAGCTCCTGGGGCAGCTCGACGCGGCGCTCGGCGCGTTCTGGAACGCGCTCGTCGAGCTGAACGTCCACGACCGCGTGACGACCTTCACGGGGTCGGACTTCGGCCGCACGCTCACGATCAACGGGGACGGGACCGACCACGGCTGGGGCGGCCACCACCTCGTGCTCGGCGGCGGCGTCCGCGGCGGCGACCTCTACGGGACGCTCCCCGTCCTCGCGCTCAACGGCCCCGACGACACGCGGAGCGGGCGGCTGATCCCGACGACGGCCGTCGACCAGTACGCGGCCACGCTCGCGCGCTGGCTCGGGGTGACCGACGCGAGCCTGCCGCAGGTGTTCCCGAACCTCTCGCGCTTCCAGCGCGCGGACCTGGGCTTCATGCGGCCCTGACCGACCGGAGGGAGGTCGGCCTGGCGTCGGCCCCGGGCGCGGAGCGGACCTCGCGCGGGCGCCCCCCGGGCGCCCGACCCCGCGGCCCCCGGGCGCCGTCGCTAGAATCCCCCGCGCGCCGGCCGGCGCCTCGACGCGCGGCCCGGCCGCGAGGAGGCGGGGTGGCGGAGGACCTGCGAGCGCTCGAGCGGCGCCACGTGATCGGGGCGCACGTGCGCCTCCCGCTGACGCTCGCGCGCGGCGAGGGCGCGTGGGTGTTCGACGAGGACGGGACGCGCTACCTCGACCTCTACGGCGGGCACGCGGTGACCGTGCTCGGGCACGCGCACCCCGAGGTCACCGCGGCGGTCCAGCGCCAGGCGGCCGAGCTCCTCTTCTACAGCGCGGTCGCCTGGTCGCCCGCGCGCGCGCGCGCGGCCGCGGCGCTGACCCGCTTCTTCCCGCCCAACCTCGAGAAGGTCATGTTCGTGAACTCGGGCGCCGAGGCGAACGAGAACGCGCTCAAGATCGCGCGGCGCTTCCGCGACCGCCGCAAGGTGATCGCCTTCCGGGGCGGGTTCCACGGGCGGACCTACGGGGCCGGCTCGGTCACGGGGCTCGCCCCCTACGACCGCCAGCACAAGGACCACGTGCCGGGCACGATCATGTGCCGCTGGGGCGACCTCGACGAGGTGCGCGCGAAGCTCGGCGGCGACGTCGCGGCCGTGATCCTCGAGCCCGTGCAGTCGCTCCAGGGCTGCCGGACCGCGACGCGCGAGTTCCTGCAGGGCCTCGAGGACCTGTGCCGCGCGCGCGCCGCGGCGCTGATCCTCGACGAGATCCAGACGACACCCGCCCGCTGCGGCGCGCCGTCGGCGGCGCTCCTGCACGGGATCACGCCGCACATCGTCACGACCGCCAAGGGGATCGCGAACGGCGTCCCGTGCGCCGCCGTGCTCGTCGACCGCGCGCTCTCCGAGACGATCGAGGGGCCGGAGCTCGGCACGACGTTCGGCGGCGGCCCGCTCGCCATGGCCGCCTGCGAGGCCACCCTCGGCGCGATCGAGCGCGACCGGCTGTGGGAGCGGGCCGCGCGGCTCGGGGCCTGGCTGCGCGAGCGGCTCGCGGGCGTCCCGGGCGTGACCGAGGTCCGCGGGCTCGGGCTGCTCCTCGGCGTCGCGCTCGACCGGCCGGCCAAGCCGGTCGCCGCGACCCTGCGCGAGCGGCACCGCGTGCTCGCGGGCACGGCGTCGGACCCCAACGTGCTCCGCTGGATCCCCCCGATCACGATCGGCGAGGACGAGCTGGCGCAGGGCGTCGACGCCCGGCGCGCGGCGCTGGAGGTGACCGCGTGAGCGAGCCCCTGCCCAGCTTCCTCGGCTTCCCCGACTGGGCGCCCGAGCGCCTGCTCGACGTCGTCGACCTCGCGGCCGACCTCAAGGGCGGGCGCGCGCGCGGCCACCTCGGCGGGCGCGTCGTCGTCCTCTACTTCATGAACCCGTCGCTCCGCACCCGCGCCTCGCTCGAGGCCGGCGTGGCACGGCTCGGCGGGAGCACGGTCACGCTCGACGCGGGCGCCGGCGGCGTGTGGGGGCTCGAGCACGAGGACGGGGTCCCCATGCTGGGCGGCCCGGCCGAGCACGTGCGCGAGGCCGCGCGCGTGCTCTCGCGCTACGGCGACGCGATCGGCGTGCGGGCGTTCGCCCGCTTCAAGCGCTGGGAGGAGGACCGCTCCGAGCCGCTCCTGCGCGCGTTCGCGCGCCACGCGACCGTGCCGGTCTTCTCGCTCGAGGGGAGCTGCCGCCACCCGCTGCAGGGGCTCGCCGACGCGCTCACGCTCCGCGAGCGGCTCGGCGACCCCCGCGGGAAGAAGCTCGTCCTCACCTGGGCGCCGCACCCGAAGCCCTTGCCCATGGCCGTGCCCAACTCCGTCGTCGAGGCGGGCGCGCTCCTCGGCATGCGCGTGACCGTGGCCCGCCCGCCCGAGTTCGGGCTCGACCCCGAAATCATGGCGGCGGCGCGCGCGCTCGCGCGCGCGCGCGGCGGCGACGTCGAGGAGACCGACGACCGCGCGGCGGCGCTCGCCGGCGCCGAGGTCGTCTACGCGAAGTCGTGGGGCGCGCTCGGCTGCTACGGCGACGTCGAGCAGGAGGCGATCGCGCGCGCGCGCGCCGGCGCGCGCTGGACCGTGCGCCCGGCCGACCTCGAGCCGGCGGGCGGCCCGTCCGACCAGCCCGGCGCCGGCGCGCTGTTCATGCACTGCCTGCCGGTCCGCCGCAACGTCGTCGTCGAGGACGCCGTGCTCGACGGCCCGCGCTCCGTCGTCGTCCAGCAGGCCGAGAACCGCATGTGGACGGCCCAGGCGCTGCTCCTGCGCCTGCTCGGCGGCGGCGTCGCGCGCCCGGCCGCGCGGCCCGACGACGGCCCGCTCTACGCGTGAGCGGGCCCGGGGGCGCGCCCGACGCCCAGGCCGCGCGCGCGGACGCCCCCCAGGCCGGGGG
>JANJTH010000476.1 GCA_024711205.1 Planctomycetota bacterium
CGGCTACTCGCCCTCGCCCTCGTCCTCGAGCTGGGCGCCGTGGACGTCGCGGGGCTTGCGGACGCTCTCGCCCGTGAAGCGCAGGATCGTGGCGTCGTCGATCAGGCGATCGACGGTGGCCACGGCCTGGGCCCTGGACGGGAAGAAGCGGTGCCAGTGCTTGAAGCCCGTGTTCGAGACCACGACCGTGGACCTTCGCCGGTGCCGCGCGGACACGAGGCGGAAGAGGTCGTTGGTCGCCGCCTCGTCGATCGACTGGTATCCGAACTCGTCGAGGATCAGCACGTCGGGCTTCTCGTAGCGGCGGAGCACGCGCCGCGCCGTCCCGTCGACGCGCGCGCCGCGGAGCGCGCCGAGCATGTCGGCGGTGTGCGCGACGTAGAGCACGGAGAGGCCGGCGTCGACCGCGGCGGCGCCGAGGATCCGCGCGATCGTCGTCTTGCCCGTGCCCTGCTTGCCCACCAGGAGCAGCCCGCGCCGCTCGCGCGCCCACACGCAGGCGCACAGCTCGCGCACCAGGCTGGCGCGGAGCAGCGGCCGCTTGCCGAAGTCGAAGTCGTCGAGGCTCGGGCACGCGCCGAGCTTCGACCGGTTGCGGCCGCGCTCGCGCCGACGACCGTCGCGCTCGTCGAGCTCGAGCCGCAGGGCCGCCGTCACGAAGTCCCGGAAGGAGGGCGGCGCGTCCTCGGCCTCCCGGAGCAGCCGCGGCCAGGCGTCCGCGAGGGCCGTCAGGTTGAGCTGCGCGGACAGGTCCCGCAGCTTGGCCAGGCCGGGGTCCTCGGGCGCGTCGCCGGCCGCGGCGGCCGCCTTCCCCTTACGCCCCACGGAGCACCTCCCCGCCCTGCGCGTCGTCGTCGTCGTCGCGCGGCTGGGCCTCGAGCTCGTCGAGTGCGGCGTAGTCGTCGAGCGTCCCCGCCTCGACGTCGTCGATCAGGGCCAGGACGCGCGCCTCGGCCCCCGCGGGCAGATCGAGCGCGGCGTCCTCGCGCTCGGAGAAGTCGCGCTCGAGGATCCGCTCGATCGCCTGCGACGTGTGGAGCCCGGCCGCGTGGGCCCGGAGCGCGGCCTCGACGAGCGCGGCGTCGCCGAAGCGCTCGCCGAGCACGACGAGCCGGCGCAGGTGGACGTGCACGAGCGACTTGTTGCGGAGCTTGAGCCCCGCGAGGCAGTCGGCGAGCGCGGGCCAGCGGACGAGGAGCTGCTCCTCGAGCGCGCGGGTCTTTCCGCCCTTGCGGTCGCGGGCCCGCGGGAGGTCGGCGTAGTGGGCGGGATCGAGCACGAGCCGACCCTTCTCGGCCGGCGCCACGTAGGCGCGGCCGAGCGCGACCGAGCCGTCCTTGTCGAGCACCTCGAAGCGCTCCGTGTAGAGCCGGACCCGGACCTGCCGGTGGGCGAGGCGCGCGGGGACCGTGTAGGTCGTGCCGCAGATCGACACGGTGCAGTCCTCGGCCACGCGGCGCGTCTCCTCGTGGCAGGCCCCGGGGAAGCGCCGCTCGGGGAGCGGGATCAGGAAGGGCCGCTCCGCCGCCCACGCCTCGTCGGGCACGAGGCCCGTCGTGCCGTGGACGCGGCGGTTGGCGACCTCGTCCGTCCAGCGCCGGATCAGGCGGTTGAGCTCGGTGAGGGACGCCGGCGCGAGGCCGCGCAGGCAGTCGCGCTCGAAGTGCCCGAGCGCGGCCTCGACCTCGCCCTTGCGGTCGGGGTGGGCGATCCGGCAGACCACGGGCTCGAAGGCGTAGTGCTCGTGGAAGGGCACGAAGCCGGGGTTCCAGATCGGCCGCCGCTCCGGGCCGACCCGGCCGAGCGTCACCACGGCCATGTTGTCGAAGACGACCCGCAGCGCGACGCCCTGGAAGGCGGCGAAGGCGAGCTCGAGGCCCTCGAGCAGGCGCGCGAGCTTCTGGCTGTCGGTCGCCCAGAAGAAGGCCTTGCGCGAGCAGGCGAGCACGACCGCCAGGACCTGGATCACGGTCGTGCGCCCGCCGAGCTCGACCCGGTAGGTCGACCAGTCGGCCTGGGCCTCCTCGCCCGGCGGCGTCTCGAAGCGCCGCGTCACCTTGCGCCGCGGCGCGAGGGGCGCGCGGACCTCCCGCACGAAGTCGCCCAGGACGGTCCGGCCGCCCCGGTAGCCGAGCTCGCGCAGCTCGCGGAGGATCCGGGTCGTCGTGAGGCCCTTGGCGACGCGGTCCTTGATCTCCTCGCGGTAGGGGTCGAGCAAGCTCGCGCGGGCCGCTACGTCAGGCTGCGTCGGGCTCGGCGCGGCCCCCGCCGCCGGGGTCGGGGCGGCCAGGAGCTCGGCCTCGCGCAGGACGCGCCGCACGGTCTTGCGGTCGCGACCCACCGCGACCGCGATCGCCCGCGTCCCGAGGCGCTGCGACCCGAGGGTCTGGATCTTCGCCCGCTCCTCCGGCGTCAGGGCCTGGGCGCCGAGCGGTGCCGGCGACGCCGGCTCCTGCTGCGGGGGCGCCGGCTCCTGCGCCAGCGCCGGGGGCGTGCTCGCGCTCGCTGGGGGCGAGCTCACGCTCGCCGGGCTCGGCGGCCCCTCGGGGAAGAGCGAGAGGGTCTCCGGCTCCAGACCGCACCACGGTGGCGTCTGCTGGTCGTCGTTCGTCTTCGTCACGTCGTTCGTCCTCGTCGCGGGGCGTGCAAGTGAGCCCTGGCGCGGCGTCCCCCGCCGTGCGCTGCGCCAGGGTGTGGATTCGTGCGAGCACGGCCCGCTGGAGCGCGCCCAGCCGCCGCCGCTCGGCGTCGCTGAGGTCGCCCGCGAGCTCGAGCTCGAGGTCGGTCAGGTCGTCGAGCGCTCGCTGCGCTCGGAGCAGGCGCTCCTCGAGGCGGGCCGCGAGCCCGCTCCTGGGCTCGGGCGGCGGCTCGAAGAGCGCCCGCGGCTCCGCGAGCAGCGCGGCGCGCCGCCGGCGATCCGGCTCGGCGCGGAGCGCGCTCACGAGCGCGAGCCCCTCGCGGACGCGCAGCCCCTCGCGCTCGACCGCGGCGGCGACGGCGGCCTGCTCGTCCAGGGGCAGCCCCACGAGCGCATGGGCCAGGCTCGGCCGGAGCCGTCCCGCGTCCACCCGGCGCGCGACCGGCTCCGCCAGGCCGTGGGCCAGCGTGAGCCGGCGGTCGACCCACACAGGCTTCCGGCCGAGCGTCTTGCCGATCGCCTTCGGGCCGAGCCCTTCGGCGCGCAGCGCGTCGGCGACGCGCGCCTCGTCGAGGACCGAGACGGTCCGGCGCGGGGCGTTCGTGACCAGGAGCAGCCGCTTGGCCTCGTGCGCGTCGCAGGCCGCCTCGACGAGCACCGGCACATGCGTGGCGCCCTCGTCGCGCCAGCGCTCCAGGCGCTTGAAGCCGTCGACGACCTCGTAGCCGGGCAGCGCCCCCACACGCACGACGCGCAGCGGGAGCTCGGCCAGGGGCGGCCAGGTCGCGTCCGCGCGCGGCCCGCCCACGCGGCCGCGCCGGAGCCCGGCGAAGCTCGTGCGGAGCTCGCGCAGCGGCACCCAGCGCACCGGGCAGGGTGCGGCCCCTTCGCGCGGACGCACCGCGTCCGCGACGGCTCGATCGACGTCCGTCTGCATGTCGTCCCTCGGGCTGTTGCTGGCCTACCGGCGGGGCTGCCCGCCGCCGCCCGGTGGCGCCGCCAGCCGGGCGGCGAGCGCGCCCAGCGCGTCGTCGAGCGGCGTCGACGGCGGGCCGCCGTCGGGGACCGCCAGCACCTGGTGGAAGCCGTCGGGCGCGCTCGGGCGGAAGGGTGCGTAGGCCACGAGGTCGAGCGCGCGCAGCGCAGCGAGCGCGCGGCTCACCTGCTGCTCGTCGAGGCCGAGCTCGCAGGCGATCCGCGCGCGGCGGTAGAAGCTCACGCCCTGGCGGTCCCCTGCGAGGCACAGAAAGCCGTACGTCGCCCAGGCCTCCGGCGAGAGCGCGCGCAGCCAGCCGTCGCGCAGCAGGCGGCCGTCGAGCCAGGCGAAGGGCGCGCGCAGAGCGCGCACGCGGTCGGGGCGGGGGACGGCTGGGGTCATGGGGCAGCCTCGGCGTGGGCATGAACGGACCGCCCCCGGCGACCAGCACGCCCTATCGGGTGTCCTGGACCGACGTTCGTCCGCGAGCGATCACCGCGTGGGGGGCGCTGCGTCGCACCCGCCAACACGCGACGGCCGAGAAGCTCCCATGCCCCGAGACGAGCGTCCATCTCGTCTTGCTCGGGGTGCGCCCCGAAGGGAGTCAAGCAGGCCGCAAGGCCCGGCAGGAAAACGACTTGCGCCGGCCTCGCGTCTTGCTCGCGCGAGCAGGGCAAGTCGGCCGCAACCGCCTGAACAGAAACAACTTGCGTCAATCTCTCGTCTTGCTTGACCTGTTCCGCGATCTTCGGGGAACGTTTGGTCGGTGTCCGGTCCCCGGCCGCGATCTCCCTCCGATACCTGACGTGCTCCGTCGCGCGCCGGCGGAAGTACTCCGGGTCGGTCGCCAGCCACGCCTCCTGCGAAGCGCGACGACGATCCCGCTGACACCCCGCGGTCGAGCAGGCTCGCTGACGAGCGCCGACTCGCGGATCAGGCCGGAACAGCTCCCTGCAGAACTCGCAACGCCGTCGGCGCACGCGCTTCGCCGCCATGCGGCACGCCCCAGAGGGCGTCCATGGCGCTCAAATCAGCGCGTCGCCCACCGTGGGCCAGGGGACCAGCTGCGACACCGGGGTGCCGGTGGTCCCCTGGTCCCCTGGTCCGCCGACACCCCCCTCAAGGGGACCACCGGCATTGGGGCCTGCAGGGCATCGCTTGCACCTTGGCTCAATCGGTAGATCAGTTGGCAGCCGCCCATGCCATTGCCGTAGTTGCGCCAGCCAACCTGCACCACCTTGAGTTCGAGTTCGAGAGCCTCCTTTCGCCACCTGGCCGACTTGGCGTCCTCCAGCTTGCCCATGTTCGGGTCCGTCGTCCCCAACTTGACCGGAAGCCACACCAGCAAGGCCTGCTTCGAGCTGGTGTCGAGGAAGGACTTGATCGCCTTCCAGGTCGCCCGCTTGTTGTCTGGAGGATCGATGAACACGAAGTCAGCGTTCCGAACCTCCGGGTCCTTGGGCGCCGCCGAGCCGTGTTTCGCGTTCGAAGCTCCCCAGGCCGAAGCCAGGGAGAGATACTCCAGATCGCCCGTGTCCCAAGCCGTGACCTCGACTCCGTTGGCGGACACCACGGAGGCGGCTTGGAATGCGACGCTCGAGGAACCGGGGTAAGCAGATCCTGCGAGCGTTGGTGTTGTCAAAAACCACTGCGCATACAGCTTCGAGTGCGGAGATCTGAGTTGGTCGGTGGCAATCTGAATCTGGCGAGCCCCCTTCTCCCACTCCCCTTTGAGGGCGAGCGGGTTATGGGCGTACCCGGCGAACAAGTCGGCGTATCGAAAGGCGCGGTTCGTCACCGACCGCGCCTCCTCCTGCACGGCCGCCAAGAGCGCGACGTGCTTGACCACATCGCCTTCGTTGCCAGCCTTCTTGTGGTGAGAGTAGGCCACGTCAGGCTCGGGTCCTGAGCTTGTACTTGGCGAGGTCGATCAGGCGGTTGACCAGGCCGGCGAGCTCGTCCTCCTCGTAGCCGAAGGCGCGGAGGAGGCGCTTCGTGCTGCGCTTCATGTCCTTCTGGACCGAGGGCTTGTTCTCCCAGTCGATGACGGCCAGCTCCTCCAGGGTCTCCACCAGGTCGCGGGCGAGCTGGCGGTGGCGCTTCGAGAGGTCGTCGGTGGGGGTGGTGCCGGTGAGGAGGCCGTAGAAGGCCAGCTCTTGCTCGGTCATGTCGTGGGCCTGGGCGAGCTGGGCGCGGCCGCGCAGCTCCTCCTGGAGGGCGCGGAGCTTGTCGAAGGTCTCCTTGTCGCCGAGGCGGCTGTCCTTGCGGGCCTGGATCAGCTCCTCGAGGCGGGCCCGGAGCGACTCGAAGAACACGGGGTCCTCGTCCACGTTGACGCGGATCTCGTGGCGGATCGCGTGCTCCATCTCGCTGGCCTTGGCGCGGGGCGAGGTCAGCTTCTGGACGTGGGCGTCGAACTCGCCCGAGAGAATGCTGATCGGCTCGACCAGGACCTCGATCCGGAGCGTGCGCACGTGCTCGGCGATGAGCTGGCGGACCTTCTCGCCGCAGCCCTCGAGGTTGAGCTGGGTGTCGCGGAAGCGGGTCCTGGCGGCGGCCACCACGGCGCCCAGGAAGTGCAGGTCGGCGCGGTAGGGGTTGGCGGCCGGGTCGGGGAGCACGCGGTCCATGGAGCGGGAGAAGTGCTTGAAGGCGGCCAGGAACTCGGCGCGCCTGTCCTCCGGCTCGAGGACCTCCATGCACCGCTCGAGCACGTCGGCGGCCTGCCTCTCGGTCTCGAAGCGGCCGTGGCGGTGCTCGATCCCGGCGAAGTGGCCCAGGGCCCTGGCGTGGTGGGCCTGGAGCTGGGGCAGCTCGTCCCTGGTCGGGGTCAGCGCGCCCCGGACCTCGGCCGCGTGGAAGATCGCCAGGGCCTGCTCCAGGAAGGCGGACACGCCCCAGTAGTCGACGATCAGCCCGTAGCTCTTGTCCGCGCCGCAGCGGCGGTTCACGCGGGCGACGGCCTGGAGGAGGTTGTGCTCCTTGAGGCCCTTGTCGAGGTACATGACCTGCTCGACGGGGGCGTCGAAGCCGGTGAGCAGCATGTCGCAGACGACGAGGATCCGGAGCGGGTCGTCCTTCCGCTTGAACCGCTCGATCAGCGCCGCCTGCTCCTCCTTGGAGCGCTTGCAGGCCTTCAGGCGGGGGTCGGTGTCGTTGTGGTCCACCGAGACGACCACGGCGCACTCGGGGCCCTGGAGGGCGTCGAGGCGCTCCTTGTAGAGCGCGGCCGTCTCGCGGTTCACGGCCACGACCTGGGCCTTGAAGCCGCCCGGGGCAATGTGCCGCTCGTAGTGGCGGAGGAGGTCGAGGGCGATCTTCTTGACCCGGTCGGGGGCCCCGGCGATCGCCTCCTCGCGCACGTAGCGCCGCTTGATCTCGTCGCGCTCCTCGGCGCTCTTGTCGGCGAAGAAGCGGTCGAACAGGGTGTCGAGGTCGTCGCCGCCCTCGACGCGCAGCTCGGGCAGGCGGCCTTCGTAGAAGATCGGGACGGTGGCCCCGTCGTCGACGGCCTGCTGGATCGAGTAGGTGTCCACGTACGGGCCGAAGGTCTTGTGGGTCTGCCGGTCGGTCTTGTCGATCGGCGTGCCCGTGAAGCCGAGGAAGGTCGCGTTCGGGAGCGCCGTCCGCATGTTGGCGGCCAGGCCCCGGTACTGGCTGCGGTGCGCCTCGTCGACGAGGGCGAACACGTTCGTGGCCGTGCTGAGGACCGGGATCGACTCGCCCGGTTCGTCGGCGGCGCCGCCAGGGACGCGGTCCTCCTGGAACTTGTGGACCGTCGTGGTGATCGTGAGCCCGCCGGGCCCCGAGAGCTGCTGGCGCAGGTCGCGGACGCTCTCGGAGCGGTGCACGCGGAAGCCGCAGCTCCTGAACACGCCGTGGATCTGGCGGTCGAGGTCGGTGCGGTCGGTGACCAGCACGATCGTCGGGTTCTCGTGGAGCGGGTCGCGCCGGAGCTTGAGCGCGAGCCAGAGCATCGTGAGGCTCTTGCCGCTCCCCTGCGTGTGCCAGACGACGCCGCTCTTGTCCCGGGGGCTCCGGCCGGCGCGGACGCGCTCGAGGGCCTTGGAGACGGCGTTGTACTGCTGGTAGCGGGGGAGCTTCTTGACCGTGGCGTTGCCCTCACGCTCGTAGACCACGAAGTCGCGCAGCAGGTCGAGGAAGCGGGTCTTGTGGAACAGCGCGGCCAGGAGCTGATCCTGCGGCGTCGGCGCGCGGCCCACGAGCTGGCGGAGGTCGTCCTGGGTGAGCGGCCAGGGGTCCTTCCACGCGAAGAAGAACGCGTCGGGCGTCTGGATCGCGCCGTACCAGGCGCCGGCCGAGCCGGCCGCCGCCACGCACACGTGGTTGCACCAGAACAGGCGCGGGACCTCCTCCTGGTAGACGTGGAGCTGCCGGATCGCCTCGGCCCGCGGATGCGCCAGCCGAGGCGACTTGCACTCGATCACGGCCAGCGGCAGGCCGTTGACGAACAGCACGAGGTCGGGACGCTTCTCCTCGGCGCCCTTGATCACGAGCTGGTTCACGACCAGGAAGTCGTTGTTCTCGGGGGTCTCGAAGTCGATCAGGCGGACGGTCTGCTTCTTCGTGGCGCCCACGTCCTGATCGACGGAGAAGCAGCGGGTCAGGTCGTGGTGGACCTGCTCATTGGCCTCCATGAGGCTCGCGGCCTGGACCTGGGTGATCCGCTGGACGGCCCGGTTCAGGTTGGCGTCGTCGATCCAGGGGTTGAGGCGCTGGATCGCGGCCCGGAGTCGCCCTCTCAGGACCACCTCGCGGAACGTGTCGCGCTCGGCGCAGGGCGCGGCCAGCTCCGCGCCGTGGACGTGGGCGTAGCCCAGCGCCCCGAGCAGCTCCAGGGCGGGCTGCTCCGCGAGCGAATCCTCGTCCGCCCGGACGCTCACGCCCTGGCCCGCTCCTTCCGCCCGCGCTTCTTCAGCGTCGGGGCGACAGGCTGCTGCGCGGTCTCGCGGGCCGCCTGCGCCGCCTCGGCCTCGGCGGCAGCGATATCTTCGGGCGAGAGCTGGACGCGGCGGCGGCCGGAGAGGAGGTCTTGCATGAGGCCGCGCTTGACCTGTTGCCAGGCTCTCTGCGACGTCTCCTCGGCCTCTCCTCGGAGTTCGATGCCGAGGATCGCCTTAGCGATCTGGTCTTGCTCGGAGCGTGGAGGGAGCGGGATCTTGAGGCTCTTGAAGAAGCCGACGCCAATGGTCTTTACAGTGTTGCCCGTCGCCTCGCGCTCCAGGAATGGGCGAATCCGCTGAAACCAGGAGTAGAGGTAGAGGTGGTTCAGGCGTGGAGAACAGACGTAGTTGATGAAGTGTTGGCTGGTGGCGAGCGGACGCCCCAGGATTCCGACTCGTCCGACGCTGGCATCCCGCAGGACGACTACGGTGTCCTTCGGCAGGAGGACCGCGCTTGAGTTGGCAAGCCCCTCCTCGCTCGTCTCGTCCGTCGTCTCGAGAATCTCCCTCTTGTCCAGTCGGAAGCTGTCCTTGAGCGACACCCAGCCGACCCCACCGTTCCAGTAGTGCGGCTGCTTCTTGTTCGGCGTGTGTCCGCTGGCTCTCCGAGCTAGCTCATCCAGGCTGACTTCCTGCCATGCCCTTGGAGCCAAGCCGAATCGCGTCTCCTGGAACTCGGTGTGGCCGATCCCGCGCGTGAGCAGTTCCTCCATGAGCCCCTGCTTCATGCGCCGGGTCTGCTCGATCACGGCCTGGGTGGCCTCGATCACCTTGTCCACGGAGGAAAGGACGGCCGCGATCTTCTTCTGCTCGGGTTAGGGGGGGAGGGGGATCGCGGCTTCTCCGAGGATCTTCGCGTTGATCTTGACCATGCTGCCGCTCGTGCCCCGTGCCGCCTGCTGGAGTGGGCCTCGGACCAATGGGCAGGTCAGAGCTGCAAGCAGGTAGTTTGGGTCAACGCGGGAGGCGTCTGTGCGGACGCGCATCATGAGGTCGGGATAGGAGCAGGGATTGGGAGCCCCCAGGTACATTCCTGCGAACCCGACACGCTCACGAGTGTTGGAGCGGCTGACGAGGATATCGCCTGGATCGAGGCGGGCAGCCTCGACCTTCGGATCGTCAGTGGGGGCTGGCTTTCTCGCGGTTGGGACGAAGCCAGACTCGCCAAGAGCGCCCAGGCTCAGGGTCCAAACTCCGGTCGGGAAGGACGGGCAGTTAGGCGAGTAGCCGTTTCGAATTGGCTCGCGGAGGAGGCTTGCGAGGGTGACCCACTGGAACGGCGGTCTCCCTTCACTCATAGCCCAGCTCCGCCAGGTAGCCGTACATCAACTCCTCGGCCGCCGCACGCTGCTCCTCCAGCTCCCGCAGCTTGACCAGCTCGGCTGCCACGTCGATCTGCTCCTCCTCCTCGGCCACGTCCACGTAGCGGGTGATGTTCAGGTTGAAGTCGTTCCCTGCGACCTCCTCGTTCGAGACGACGCGGCAGAGCTTCTCCACGTCCTTGTAGGCCCGGAACGCCTTGGCGAGCCTCGCCACGTGCTCGGGCTCGAGGGTGTTCTGATTCTTGCCCTCGCGGCACTCGTGCGCCCCGTAGACGAACAGCACCTTGCCGCGCCGCTTGGTGGGCTTGTTCCGGTTGAGGATCAGGAGGCAGGCCGGAATGCCGGTCCCGTAGAACAGGTTCGGCGCCAGGCCGATCACGGCCTCCAGCACGTCCTCCTGAATCAGGCCCTGGCGGATCTTCTGCTCCTGCCCACCCCGGAACAGGACGCCGTGGGGCATGACGGTGCCGACCATGCCGGTCTTGGTCGTCGAGGCGAGCATGTGCTGCACGAAGGCCAGGTCGCCGTAGCTGGCGGGCGGGAGGCCGAAGCGGAAGCGGCCGTAGGGGTCGCTCCCCAGCACGTCGTCGCCCCACTTCTTGAGCGAGAAGGGCGGGTTGCTGATCACGCGGTCGAACACGCGCAGGGCGCCCTTCTCGGTCAGCTTGGGCTCGCGGAGCGTGTCGCCCTTGACGATCTGCGCGTCCCCCAGGTCGTGGAGGAACAGGTTCATCTTGCAGATCGCCCAGGTGCCGACGTTCTTCTCCTGGCCGAACAGGCTGAGCTTCTTCGGGTCCTTCCCCTGCTCCTTCAGGTAGGTCGCGGCCTGGATCAACATGCCGCCCGAGCCGGCGCAGGGGTCGTAGATCCGCATCCCCTCGGCGGGCTCGAGGATCTGGACCAGGAGCTGGACCACCTCGCGGGGCGTGTAGAACTCGCCGCCCTTCTTGCCGGCCGAGCTGGCGAACTGGGCGATCAGGTACTCGTAGGCCCGCCCGAGCACGTCGGGGTCGGTGAGGTCGGCGTTGCGCAGGCGGATCTGGGAGAAGTGCCGCAGGAGCGCGACGAGGGTGTCGTCGGGCAGCTTGTCCTTGTCGTTGTAGCTGATCCCGCCGAACACGCCTTCGAGCTCGGGGTTGGCGTCTTCGAGCGCGGCCACGGCCTTGTCGATCAGCGCGCCCACGTCGCTCGTGGCCGCGCGCAGCGTCGACCAGCGCGCGCGCTTGGGGACGAAGAAGCGGTGCTCGTCGGGGTCCTCCCAGGCGAGCTTGCGGTCGTAGCCCTCGTCCCGCTCGAGGTGCTCGGCCTCCTCCTCGAACACGTCCGAGAGCCGCTTGAGGAACAGGAGGCCGAAGATGTAGTTCTTGAAGTCGGCTGCGTCGATGCTGCCGCGCAGCAGGTCCGCCGACGCCCACAGGTGCGCCTCCAGGCGCTGGAGCGTGAGCGCCCCGTCGGGGCTGCCGTTCCTGGGTTGGGCCTGGGCCACGTGCTCTCCCCCTCAGCGCTGGCGCGCGAGCGCCCGGGAGCGCCCAGCCTCGAGGCGGGAATGCTACGGGAGGGGCCGATCCGCGGCCACGTGGCCCGCGGGCCTGCGCGTGGCCCGCCCGGCCCGCGCGGCCCGCGGTCAGGGGCCCGGCTCGCCCGCCTCCCCCGACTGCAGGCGGTAGAGCGTCCAGTAGATCCCGCGCCGGGCGATCAGCTCGTCGTGCGTGCCCTCCTCGCGGACCTCGCCCTTGTGGAGCACGACGATCCGGTCGGCGGCGCGGATCGTGGCCAGGCGGTGGGCGATCACGACGGCGGTCCGGCCGCGGAGGAGCGTCGCGAGGGCCTCCTGCACGCGGGCCTCGGTCTCGCCGTCGATGCTCGCCGTCGCCTCGTCGAGGATCAGGAGGTCCGGGTCGCGCGCGAGCGCGCGCGCGAAGGCGACGAGCTGCCGCTCGCCGGCCGAGAGGTCGCGCCCGCGCTCGCCCAGGACCTGCGCCCAGCCGTCGGGCAGGTCGGCCGCGACCCGGTCGACGGTCACGGCCGTGGCCGCCGCGCGGACGCGCGCGGGCGGGACCGCGTCGGGGTCGAGGCCCACGTTGTCCTCGAGCGTGCCCGCGAACAGGAACGTCTCCTGCGGGACCCAGGCGATCCGGCGCCGCAGCGCGCGGGTCTCGAAGGCCCGCAGGTCGACGCCGTCCCAGGTGACCGCGCCCGCGGTCGGGTCGTAGAAGCGGCCGAGCAGCTTGACGACCGTGCTCTTGCCGGCGCCGGTCGCGCCGACGAGCGCGACGGTCTGCCCGCGCGGGACGCGCAGCGTCACGTTCCGGAGCACGGGCTCGCCCGCGGCGCCGGCGCCGCCCGGCCCCGCGCCGCCGTAGGCGAACGTGACCCCCTCGAGCGCGACGCCCTCACGGAGCGGGGGCACCGGCCGCGGGCCGTCGGGGCCGGGGGCCGGCTCGGGCAGCGACGTCGGGTCGTCCATGAGCCGGAAGATCTTCTCGGCCGCGGCGAGCGCCGTCTGGAGGATCGTGTAGCGGCCCGAGAGGTTGTCGATCGGCGCGTAGAACCGCTCGACGTAGTCGACGAAGGCGACGACGAGCCCGAGCGAGGCCGTGATCCCGAACGCGCCCTCGAGCGCGGCCCACAGGAGCAGCGCGACCGTGACGGTCTGCGCGAGCTGGACCGCGGCCGAGAGGACCGAGCTCCAGGTCACGCTCTTGAGCGCCTCCTCGTAGAGGGCCCGGTCGAGCGCGTCGTGGCGGGCCTGGTGGCGCGCCTCCTGCACGAAGGCCTGCACGACCGTGACGCCCTGCACGCTCTCCTGGAGGAACGTGTTGAGCGCGGTCGAGCGGTTGCGGAGCCGGCGGAACAGCTCGCGCAGGCGCCCGCGCAGCCAGCCGATCGCGCCCACGAGCAGCGGCACGAGCGCGAACGTGACGAGCGCGAGCCGCCAGTCGAGCCACAGCATGACGACGACGATCCCGGCCAGGAGCACCGTGTCGGCGAGCACCTGCACGAGGTTCGTCGTGAGGAGCTCGTTCAGGCTCTCGACGTCGCCCGTGAGCCGCGTGAGCACCTTGCCGACCGGCGTCCGGTCGAAGAACGCGGGCGCGAGCCCGAGCACGCGGTCGAACAGGCGCGTCCGCAGGTCGCGCATGACGCGCTGCCCGAGGAGCTGCATGACGAGCGCCTGCGCGAGCTGGAGGGCCGCCTGCAGCGCGGCGAGCCCGAGGAAGGCGCCCGCGATCCCGGCGATCCCCGGCAGGTCGCCCGCGCGGATCGGGCCGTCGATCGCGTGCTTGAGCGCCCAGGGCTGCGCGAGCTGGACCGCGGCCACGAGCGGGAACGAGAGCAGCGCGAGCACGAGCAGCCCGCGGTGCGGGAGCACGTAGGCGAGCAGGCGCGGGAGCAGCCCGCCCTCGAACCGCGCGCGCCCCTCGTACTCGTCGTCGGCGGGCGGCCCCCCGGGCGCCCCGGCGTCCGGCGCGCGGGCGGACGGGGCCGCGGCGGGCGTCGGTCCCCCGGCCTGCCCGGCGTCCGCGGCCGCACCCGACCCGGGCGCGCCGGGCGGTCCCGCTCCGCTCCCCGCTCGGTCCGGGGCCGGCTGGCCTCCCTCCGGTCGGTCGGCCGCCTCCGGCCCTCCGGCTGCGCCGGGTCCGGGCCCGCTCATGGGCCCTCGACCTCGGCCTGCAGGCGCTGGCGCTCGTGGGCCGCGTGGAACCGGCCGCCCTCGCGGGTGAGGAGCGCCGCGGGCGCGCCGCGCTCGACGACCCGGCCCTCCTCGAGCACGAGCACCTCGTCGGCGCCGAGGAGCGTCGCCGTGCGGTGGGCCGCGACGAGGAACGTCGCGCCGGGGAGCGCCCGGCGCAGGTTGCCGAGCACGGCCACGGCCGTCTCGGCGTCGACCATGCTCAGCGCGTCGTCGAGGAGGAGCACGCGCGGGCGCACGAGCACGGCGCGCGCGATCGCGAGCCGCTGGCGCTGCCCGCCCGAGAGCGTCACGCCGCGCTCGCCGACCCACGTCTCGAGCCCGCGCGGGAGCTGGTCGAGGTCCTTCGTGAGCTCGGCCGCGGCGACCGCGGCGGCCACCTCGGCGTCGCTCGCCTCGGGGCGGCCGAACGCGACGTTCTCGCGGAGCGTCGCCGAGAACACGCCCGTCTCCTGGGGCACGAACCCGCACAGGCCCCGCAGCGCGGCCAGGTCCCAGGCCTCGACCGGGACGCCGTCGACGAGCGCGCCGCCGGCGGGCGCGAGGACGAGCCGCGGGATCGCCCGCAGGAGCGTCGTCTTGCCGCTCCCGATCCGCCCGGAGAGCCCCAGGGTGCGCCCGGGCTCGACCACGACCGAGACGTCCTCGAGCGCGGGGCGGCGCGCGGCGCCCTCGCCCTGGAGCGGGTAGCGGACCGTGAGCCCGCGCAGCTCGACGCGCGCGCCGGGGCCCCCGGCCGGCGCCGCGGGGGCGGTCGGGGTCGGCGGCGGGGCGACGCCGACCGGGGCGTCGAGGACCTCGTCGACGCGGTCGAGCGCGGCGAGCCCGCGCTGGGCGAGGCTCAGGACCCAGCCCAGGAACACGGTCGGCCGGAGCACGAGCGCGAGCATGGTCACGAACAGCGCCAGGTCGCCCCAGGACAGGCGCCCCTCGGCGACGCGGCCGCCGCCGATCCAGAGGATCGCCGCGGTCCCGAGCCCGCCCACGAGCGTGGCGGCCACGCCGATCGCGTTGCGGGCCGCGGCCTCGCGCATGGTCCGGTCGAGCACGACGTCGTTGCTCGCGAGGAACCGGGCGGCCTGCCGGCGCTCGAGCGTGAAGGCCTTGACGACCTCCATGCCCGAGAGCGACTCCTGCGCGACGCGCGTGAGGTCCGCCGTCGCCTCCTGCGCCTCGGCGGCGTAGCGGCGCACGCGGGCGGCCGCGAAGGCCGTCCCGAGCGCGAGCGCCGGGAACGGCGCGAGCATGACGAGCGTGAGCTCGGCGTCGAGCGCGAGGAGCGGCGGGAGCACGAGCGCGAACATGAACAGCCCGTTGAACGCGTAGAGCACGCCCGGCGCCGAGACCGCCTGCAGGATCTGCACGTCCGAGATCGAGCGGCTCATGAGGTCGCCCGTGGGGAACCGGCCCAGGAAGGCCGGGTCGGCCCGGAGCAGGCGCGCGTAGAGCCGGTCGCGCAGGTCGCGCGCGAGCGCGCGGCCGATCCCGAGGATCACGACGCGCGACCCGGTCCGCACGACGAACAGGACGACCGCCAGGCCGGTCAGCGCGAGCGCGACGTCGCCCGCGCCGCGCGGCCACGACGCCGCCGGCGCCCCCGCGAGCGCGTCGACGCCGCGCTTCACGAGCCACGGGACGAGCAGGTTCAGCGCGTTCGTCAGGAGGAGCAGCAGGAGCCCGAGCGCGTAGGCGCGGCGATACGGCGCGAACAGGCGGAGGTAGCGGCGCCAGGCGGTCACGGGGGGCGCATGGTAGCCCCGGCCCCCGCGCTCGCCGTCCCCGGGCGGGGGCCGGGGCGACGAGGCCACCACGGCGTGCACCCGCCCGGCGCGCGCGGTGGGTGCCACGCGCGCGGGTGCAGTAGGCTGCCCGCATGGGCGGCGGGTTCGACGACGACGGAGACCTGCGCGGTATGGACCTCGACGTCGGTCCCCGTCCGGCGCGGTCCGGGCCGTCCCGGGCGCCGATCTCGTGGGGCCGCGTCGCGCTCCGCGTCCTCGCCGGCGTCGTCGTCGCGGCCGGCTGCTGCCTCGGGAGCTTCGTCACGCTCGCGCTGACGCGGCGCCCGCTCCGACGCCTGCTCGCGACCTACGACGCGCGGCTCGAGCTCGCGCCGCGCGAGGCCCCGGCCCGCCCCGACCTGCTCGCGCGCGCGGCGAGCGCGCTGCGCCGGCGCCTCGACCTGGCCGAGGTCCCGGCCCGCGTGACCGTCACCGGCGCGGCGCTCGTCGTCGACCACCGCGCGGAGGACGCCGAGACCGTGCGCACGCTGGGGACCCGCCAGGGGCGGCTCCGGTTCGCGCTCGTGCGCGAGGAGCCCGGGGACCCTGGGGACGGGGTCGAGGCCCCCGCGGGCGCGTCCACCCTCGAGCGGCTGCCGCAGGCGGACGGCGGCGGGGACCTCGTCGTGGAGGGCCCGGGGCTCGCGAGTGAGGACCTCGTCCGCCACGGCAGCGTGACCCTCGACGACCTGGGCCGGCCGGCGATCGGGCTCCTCTTCAGCCCGGCGGGGGGCGAGGCCTTCCACGCGCTGACCTCGCGCAACGTCGGGCGCCGCCTCGCGATCGTGCTCGACGACGTGATCCACTCGGCGCCGACGATCCGCGCGCCGATCGGCCGCCGCGCGGTGATCGACGGCGGCGCGAGCGGCTGGACGCGCGCGCAGGTCCGCGCGCACGTCGCGCTGCTCGAGGCCCCGCCGCTGCCCCTCGCGCTCGAGGTCGTCGGCCCGTAGCGGCCCGAGGCGCCGTTGTCAGCCGCGGCCGGCCAGGAGCGCGGCCGCCGCGAGCGGGGCCGCGTGGTCGCGCAGCCGCCCGTCCGCGAGCGCGCGGCGGA
>JANJTH010000483.1 GCA_024711205.1 Planctomycetota bacterium
GGCCCGCGCCGCCCCCCCGTCCGGGCTCCTCGACCGCCTGCTCGGCCCCTCGCCCCGCGCGCGCGACCGGCGGCTCGCCGCCGCGTGTGGCCGCGCGCTCCTGCTCGTCGAGCGCCCCACGTAGCGTCCCCGGCGCGCGCTGCGCGCGCGCGACGGCTTCAGCCCGCGCCACGCCTCCGATGCAGGCCGCGCGACGTCCCCGCCGGAGGGGACGCGGCGCGGGCCGCGCCCGGTCCCCCCGGGCGGGGTAGCCTCGCCCACGCGCCGGCGGCCCCGACCCGGCGCGGAGGCCGCGGTGCGCGTCACCTACAAGCTGACGATCGTCCTCGTGCTCGCCATGTCGGCGGTGCTCCTCACCTACGCCTGGCTCTCGGTCCGCAGCGAGGTCGACCTGATCGAGAGCGACATGCAGCGCGACGCCGGGGTCCTCGGCGGCGCGCTCGGCGGGATCGTGCGGCAGGTGTGGCTCGACCAGGGGGAGGCGGCCGCGATCGCCCTCGTGGACGGGCTCCCCTCGGACCCGGCGATCGCGCTCCGCTGGGTCCGCCCCGGCGCCACGGACGCGCTCCACGCCCCCCGCCATCCCGACCGGCTCGCGGGCCTCGCGCCCGGGTCGCCGATCGTCGTCCTCGACCGCGACGCCGGCCCGGACGGGACCCACACGTCGTACATCCCCGTGCTCGTCGCGGACGACGCGCTGTGGGCGCTCGAGGTCACCGAGTCCCTCGCGTCGGAGCGGGAGGTCGTCCTGGGCACGATCCGGCGCGTCGCGTTCACGACCTTCGCGCTCGTCGCGGTGTTCGGCGTCGTCGCGCTCGTCGCGGGCGCCCGCGTCGTCGGCCGCCCCGCGCAGGCCCTCGTCGAGATGGCGCGCCGCGTCGGCCAGGGCGACCTGACCTGGCGCCTCGCGCAGGGCCCACGCGACGAGCTGGGCGACCTGGCCCGCGAGATGAACGCCATGGCCGACCGCCTCGTCGCGGCGCGCGCCCGGATCGAGGCCGAGACGGCCGCCCGCGAGGCCGCGATCGACCAGCTCCGGCAGGCGGATCGCCTCGTGACCGTGGGCAAGCTCGCGGCGGGCGTCGCCCACGAGCTGGGCACGCCGCTCAACGTGGTGCAGGGCCGCGCGCGCCTGATCGCCGCCGGGGGCCTCACGGCGGCCGAGGTCGCCGAGAACGCGGGGATCATCGCCCACCAGGCCGAGCGGATGGGGGTGATCATCCGCCAGCTCCTCGACTACGGCCGGCGACGCTCGGCCCACAAGGCCCCGCACGATGTGCGGGCCCTCGCGCGCCGGACGACCGAGATGCTCTCGGAGCTGGCGCGCCGGCGGAAGGTCGAGCTCCGCGTCCCCGAGGACCGGACCCCGCTCACGATGGCCGTCGACGGCGGCCAGCTCGAGCAGGTGCTGACGAACCTCGTCGTCAACGCGATCCACGCCTCCCCCGAGGGCGGGGTCGTCGACGTCGAGGTCGCGCCGGCGACCCGCCCGGACCGGCCGGGCGTCGAGCTCGTCGAGCTCGCGGTCACCGACCGCGGGGTGGGGATCCCCGAGGAGGACGTGCCGCGCCTCTACGAGCCGTTCTTCACCACGAAGGCGGTGGGCGAGGGGGTCGGGCTCGGGCTGCCCGTGACGCACGGGATCGTGACCGACCACGGCGGCTGGATCGAGGTCGAGAGCGCCGTGGGCCGGGGCAGCACGTTCCGGGTCCTCCTGCCGCGCCAGGGCGGTCCTGCGGAGCGGCGTGACGAGGCCGGCCCGGCGTGACACCATGGGGGCGTGGCGCCCCCCGTGAAGGTCCTCGTGGTCGACGACGACCGCGACATGTGCGCCTACCTCGCGCTCGCGCTCGGGCGGCTCGGCCACCAGGTGAGCTGGCGGACGAGCGGCGCGGAGGCCTTCGAGCTCCTGCGGGCGGAGCCCCACGACGTGCTCGTGACGGACCTGAACATGCGCGGCCTCGACGGCCTGGCCCTCTGCGAGCGCGTCGTCGCCAACCACCCCGACGTCCCGGTGATCGTGATCACGGCGTTCGGCAGCCTCGACACGGCCGTCGCCGCGATCCGCGCCGGGGCCTACGACTTCGTCACGAAGCCGTTCGAGATCGAGGTCCTCGACCTCGCGCTCCGGCGCGCCCACCGCCAGCGGACCCTCGAGGTCGAGGTGAAGCGCCTGCGCGAGCGGCTCGACCCCCCGGGCGGCTTCGAGGGCCTGCTCGGGCAGAGCCCGGCCATGCGGCGCCTGTTCCTCGCGATCGAGCAGGTGGCGCAGGTCGACAGCTCGATCCTGCTGCGCGGCGAGACGGGCACCGGCAAGGAGCTCGTGGCCCGGGCGATCCACGGGCGGAGCCGGCGGGCCGCGCGCCCGTTCGTGGCCGTGAACTGCGCGGCCGTGCCCGAGGCGCTCCTCGAGAGCGAGATGTTCGGGCACGTCCGGGGGGCGTTCTCCGGCGCGGTCGCCGACCGCGAGGGCCTGTTCGCGCGCGCCGACGGCGGGACCCTGTTCCTCGACGAGGTGGGCGACATGCCGCTCGCCGTCCAGGCCAAGCTCCTGCGCGCCCTCCAGGACCGGCGGTTCCGCCCCGTCGGGGCGACCGAGGAGCGCGAGGTCGACGTGCGGCTGCTCGCGGCCACGCACCGCGACCTCGAGGACGCGGTCGCCGAGGGCCGGTTCCGCGAGGACCTGTTCTTCCGGCTCAACGTGATCGCGCTCGACCTCCCGCCGCTCCGCGCGCGCGGCGGCGACGTGCTGCTCCTCGCCCAGGCGTTCCTGGCCCGCCACGCGGCGCGGGCGGGCAAGCGCGTGCGCGGGCTCACCCCGCCCGCGGCCGCGCGGCTGCTCGCCTACTCCTGGCCCGGCAACGTGCGCGAGCTCGAGAACGCGCTCGAGCGGGCCGTCGTGCTCACGACCCACGAGGAGCTGATCGTCGAGGACCTCCCCGAGGTGGTCCGCAGCTACCAGGAGGGTCGGCTCGTGCTCGCGGCCGACGACCCGGGGCAGCGCCCGACGCTCGAGGAGGTCGAGCGGCGCTACGTCGAGCAGATCCTGGCCGAGTGCCAGGGGAACAAGACGCTCGCGGCCAAGGTCCTGGGCCTCGACCGCAAGACGCTCTACCGCAAGCTCGAGCGGTTCGAGCGCGCCGGCGAGGAGCGGGCGTGACCCGGCCCGCGCCCGGCGACGACCGGGCGGACGGGGCCGGAGACGCGGTCGTCGAGGAGATCCTGGCCCGGGCGCGGGGCGAGCACGAGGCCGCCGTCGCGCGGGTCCGCCTGCTCCTGTGCGGGCTCGTGTTCCTGCGGATCCTCGTGCTCTACGGGCGCGACCTGCTCGCGCTCGCCGCGAAGCCCTGGGTCGCGACGGCCGGGCTCGCCGCGGGGGCCGCCTTCTCGTGGCTCACGCTGCGCCGGCTGCGGCGCGGCGGCCCGCTCCGCCTGCGCCTGTCGGTCGTCGTCGACGCCGTGATCGTGACCTGGGTCCTCGCGACGGCGGCCGTCTGGCCGCACGCGGGCTACGTGGGGATCCTGCGCGAGCACGACGTCGCGGTCTACCTGATCCTCGTCGTCGCGGCGGGGGCGCGCCTCGCGCCGAACGCGGCGGCGCTCGGCGCCGCCGCGAACGCGCTCGGGCTGGGGGCGCTCGTCGCGCTCGACCACGCGCTCCTCGGCCAGCGCCTCGGCTACCCGCCCGGCGACGTGGGCCTCGCCGTGGTGCTCCTGCTCGGCGCGACCGCCCTGGGCGGCGCCTTCTCGCGCGGCGCGCGGCGGCTCGTCGAGGAGGCGGCGGCCGCGGCCCGGCTCGCCGCGCGCGCGCGCGACCGGCTCGGGGTCTACGTCTCGCCCGACGTGGCGAGCGAGGCGCTCGAGTCGGGCGTCCTCGAGCTGGGCGGGGCCCGGCGCGAGGCGGCCGTCCTGTTCAGCGACCTGCGCGGGTTCACGCGCTACAGCGAGCACCGGCCGCCCGAGGCGATCGTGGGCGAGCTGAACGCCTACCTCGAGGACGTCGTGGCGGCGCTCCACGCCGAGGGCGGCGTCGTCGACAAGTTCCTGGGCGACGGGATCATGGCGGTGTTCGGCGTGCCGACGCGGCGCGGCGACCCCGCGGCCGCCGCGCTGCGGGCCGCCGCCGGCATGGCCGCCGCGCTCGCCAGCCACAACGCGGCCCGCGCCGCGCGGGGCCTCGAGCCGCTCGCGCAGGGGATCGGGCTCCACGCGGGGCACGTCGTGGCCGGCAACGTCGGCACGGCCGAGCGCATGCAGTACACGTGCATGGGCGACGTCGTGAACCTGGCGAGCCGCCTCGAGGCCGCGACGAAGGAGCTGGGCGCGCCCGTGATCGCGTCGGGGGCGCTCGTCGCGCTCGCGCGCGCGAGCGGGGAGCCGCTCCCGCCGCTCCGGCCCGCGGGCACGGTCACCGTGCGCGGGCGCGACGCCGCGGTCGAGGTGTTCGCCGTCGGCGACGCGGTCCCCGCCGGGCAGGCGCAGGCGCCGCCGCCGGCCGCGGGCGCGCCGGCCGGGGCCGCGTGACCGCGCTCCTCCACCTCGCGCAGGCGCTCGGGCCCTTCGCGGTCGTGGCCGCGGCCCTGCTCTTCCCCTGGCTCCTGTGGGCGCTGCAGGCGCGCGAGAACCGGCGGGCCGTCCTGCGGCGGGTCCTCGGCCGCGTCGAGGGGCGGTTCGTCTCCGGCCGGCCGTGGCGGGACGTGGTCGAGGGGCGGCACGCCGGGCGCCCGTTCCGCCTCGCGCTCTCGACCCGGCCCACCTGGCGCCCGATCCCGCGCCGGCCCGGAGACCCCGTGCGCGTGGATGTCTACCCGCTCGAGGTCTCGCTCGCGCTCCGCGACCCGCCGCCCGTCCGCCTGCGGCTCCGCCGGGACGCCGGGCTCGCCGCGCTCGAGAAGGCCGTCGGGCTGGCGCGGGACGTCGACGTGGCGGGCGGCGACGCCTTCGACCGCGAGTACCTCGTCGAGGTCTCGGGCGCGCCGCCTGGCGCCGCGCTGGCCGAGGGGCCCGTCCGGGCCGCGATCGACGGGCTGCTCCGCCGCTGGGCGCTGGGCGAGATCCGGATCGAGGGCGGGCGGCTCGTGGTCCGCGGCGCCCCCGAGATGGTCGGGACCCGCGAGCTCCACCGGCTCCTCGACGCGCTCGAGGTGCTCGCGAACGCCTTCGACCGCCGCGAGGCCACGGACCTCGGCCTCGCGGGCAAGTTCGTGTGGATCGGCGGCGGCGACCGCGCCGCGCGCTGCCCGTTCTGCCACGACGCGCTCGACGACCCGCGCGAGCTCGTCGCCTGCGAGGGCTGCCGGACGCTCCTCCACGGCGACTGCCACGCCGAGCACGGCGGCTGCCCGATCCTCGGCTGCGGCCACCAGGCCGCGCAGCGCGCCCCGCGCGGGCCCGCCAAGCCGGAGGCCTCGGCGCCGCCCGCGGCGGCACACGGCCCGGGACCGGGCTCGCTCGCCCTGCGACCTCCCCTCGCCCCGCTCGCGCTCGCTGCCCCGGCGGCCGGCCCCACCCCGAGCGGGGACGCCGAGGCCACCGATCCCGACCCCGCCTCGGCGGACGCAGTCGGACGCCTGCCCGAGCTCCGCCCGGTCGGCGCCGACCTGGCGGAGCCCCGGGACGCGGCAGGTCCCGGCGTGGTCCACCCGCCGACCCAGGGGGTACGCCTGCGCGCGCCGGGCTGACGCCGCCGTCGGAGCTCGAGCGCGCAGGGCCACGGCGCCTCGGGCCCGGTCACCGGTGCGCTTGTCTCGGGTCCCGCGCGCAGCTAGCCTCGCCTCCGTCGGTCGGGCCCGCGCGCGACGGCCGGGAGGCTCATGAGCGACTCGCTGACTGCCTCGTGCCCGACCCCCGTGCGCCGCGTCGGGCTGCGCGCCGGCGAGCGCCTGGAGCTCGCGCTCGTCGTCCTGGCCGTGGCCGGCGTGGGCCTGGTCGCGTCGGGGCGCACGTGGGAGCTGCCGCTGGGCCACCTCGTCTGCTACGCCGCCGCGCTCCTGCTGGCGCAAGGTCTCGTGCGGGACCTGGCGCGGCTCGTGGTCCGCCGGCTTCGGCCCCCTCCGGCGCCGGACGCGCGCCTCCGGCTGATGTGCCTGTGCGCCGAGTCGTCCCTCGGCTCGACCCTGGTCGTCGTCGGGATCCTGTTGACCCTCGCGGGCGAAGGTCTGCCGTACGCCGTCTCTGCGCCGCACCTGGCCGCAGGGGTCGCCGTCGTCCTCGTCGTCGGGTTCGTGGCCAAGGACTGGGTGCTCGTGCTCCGCCGGGTCGAGGACCACGCCACGATCGACATCGGGCGCTGACGCAGCGCGCCGCCGGCGGGCAGCCTGGCCGGCCGGCGCCGGCGCTCAACGCCGGCGGGCGACGTGGATCCCCTTGCCGAGCGCGTCCTCCGCGGCCTCGCAGAGCGCCTCGGCGAAGGTCGGGTGGCTGTGGACCGTGAGCGCGAGGTCCTCGACGTGGGCGCCCATCTCGATCGCGAGGGCGGCCTCGGCGATCAGGTCGTTCGCGCGCGCGCCCACGATCCCGACCCCGAGCAGCGTGCCCGTCTTCTTGTCCGAGACGACCTTCACGAGCCCCGCCGTGGCCTCCTGCGCCATGGCCCGCCCGAGCGCGGCGAACGGGAACCGCCCCACGGCGACCTCGTGCCCGGCCGCCTTGGCCTGCTCCTCGGAGAGGCCGACCGTCGCGACCTCGGGGTCGCAGAACACGCCGCCCGGCATGGCCTGGAAGTCGCAGGCCGCGTGCTCGCCCGCGATCGCCTCGGCGCACACGATCCCCTGCTTCGACGCGCGGTGCGCGAGGTAGGGCGGGCCCGTCACGTCGCCGATCGCGCGGATCGAGGGCACGTTCGTGCGGCACTGGAGGTCGATCGGGACGAAGCTCCCCCGCTCGTCGAGCTTCACGCCGGCCGCCTCGAGGCCGATCTCCTTCACGTTGGCTCGGAACCCGACGCACACGAGCACCCGGTCGCAGGGGATCCGCTCGGTCCCGCCGCCCTTCGTCTCGACGACGAGCGACGCCGGGCCCTTCGGGCCCTCGGGCTCCTCGAGCGCCTTGGCCTTCGCCTCGAGCAGGACCTTCACGCCCTGCTCCTGCAGGCGCTTGCTCACGGGCTTCACGAGCTCGGGGTCGGTCCCGGGCAGGAGCTGCGGCATGAGCTCGACGACGGTCACCTGGCAGCCGAGCTTCGCGTAGGAGCAGGCCGTCTCGAGCCCGATCACGCCGCCGCCCACGACCGCGAGCCGGGCCGGGATCTCCTCGAGCTCGAGCATCTCCTGCGTGGTCCACACGCGCGGGTTGCTGCGCGGGAGGAACGGGAGCTCGATCGGGCTCGCGCCCGTCGCGACGATCGCGTGCTCGAAGCCGACCTCGAGCGTCTTGCCGTCGTGGGTCACGACCCGGGCCGACGTCGGCCCGGTCAAGGTCGCCGTGCCCCGGAGCTGGGTCACGCCGTTGCTCTTGAGCAGCCCCGCGATCCCGCCCCGGAGCCGCTTGAGGATCCCCTCCTTCCAGCCGCGCAGCTTCGGCAGGTCCAGCGGGACCTCGCCGGTGCCGATTCCGAACGCCTGCGCGTGCGTCGCCTCGTGGCGCAGCTCCGCCGCGTGGATCACGGCCTTCGACGGGATGCACCCCCAGTTCAGGCACACGCCGCCCAGCTCGCCCCGCTCGACGACGAGCGTCTTCTTGCCGAGCTGGCCCAGGCGGATCGCGGCGACGTAGCCGCCGGGGCCGGCGCCGATCACGAGGACGTCGTAGCGGTCGGACACGGGGCGCTCCTCTCGCGCGGGGCTCGCGCGGGGGCAGAGAATAACGCCGGGGGGCGGGGGTCGGGAGCGGCGGCGAGGGAGGAGGAGAGGGGGAGGAGGGAAGAGAAGAGGGAGGGCAAGGGCAAGGGCAAGGGAAGAAGGGCGAGGCACGACCGCGGGAACGGGAACGGGAACGGGAACGGGAACGGAGAGAGTGACCTGGGGGGCCGGCGCCTTGGGAGATTGGGCGCTCAGGCCAGGTCGGCGGGGCCGAGCCGGGTCCCGTCGGGAGCCCAGCGGTAGAAGCCCTCGCCCGCCTTGCGGCCGAGCTTGCCCGCGCGCACGAGGCGGCGCAGGACCTGGGGCGGGCGGAAGGCCTCGCCGAGCTCCTGGCAGAGGTGCTCGGCGATCGCGAGCCGGACGTCGAGGCCGACCCAGTCGGTCGTCTCGAGCGGACCCATGGGATGCCGGTAGCCGAGCGTCATCGCCGCGTCGATCGCGTCGACCGCCGCCACGCCCTGCTCGACCATGCGCATGGCCTCGAGCCCGAGCGCGAGCCCGAGCCGGCTCGAGGCGAACCCCGGCGCGTCGCGCACGACGACGGCGGTCTTGCCGAGCCGCGCCACGAGCGCGAGCGCGAGCGCGAGCGCGCCCTCGCAGGTCCGCTCGCCGCGCACGACCTCGACGAGCTTCTGCAGGTGGACGGGGTTGAAGAAGTGGAGCCCGAGCACGCGCTCCGGCCGGTCCGTGGCCTGCGCGATCTCCGTCACGGGCAGCGACGACGTGTTCGTCGCGACGACGCGCGCCGCGCCCGCGAGCGCCGACGCCTCGGCGAGCACGCGCTTCTTGAGCGCCAGGTCCTCGGGGATCGCCTCGACCACGAGGTCGGCCGCGCCCACCGCCGCCGCCAGGTCCACCTCGCCGCGCAGGCGGCCGAGCGCCGCGTCGCGGTCGCTCGGCGCGAGCTTGCCGCGCTCGACCCCGCCGTCGAGGTTCTTGCGCACGTGCGCGAGCCCGCGCTCGACCCGCTCGGCGTCGACGTCGCGCAGGACCACGGCGAGCCCCGCCTGCGCGAGGACCTGCGCGATCCCGTGGCCCATGGTGCCCGCCCCCAGCACCGCCGCCGTCGTCAGCTCGACCCCCGGCTCGCCCACGCCGCCCTCCTCGTCGCGCGGGGCCCCGGGCCCGCGCGGGCCGCGGAGTCTACCCGCCCTGCCCGGGCGCCGGCCGGCCCCGCGGAGATCGTGGTATGTTCGGCCCATGCCCGAGCCGCCTCCGACCGCCGCCGCCGCCGCACGATCGGCCCCGCTCCCGCGCGGCGGGGTGCCGCGCGGCGCCTGGGCCGAGGCGCTCGCGCTCGCGCACCTCGAGGCCCGCGGCGCGCGGCTCGTGGCCCGCAACGTGCGGCTCCCCGGCGGCGAGCTCGACCTCGTGGTCCTCGACGGGGGCGTGCTCGCCGTCGTCGAGGTCAAGGGGCGCGGGCCGCGGCGCCGGGTCACGGGCCGCGAGGCCGTCTCGCCCGCCAAGCAGGCGCGGCTCCGCAGGACGGCGGTCGCCTGGCTCGTCCGGCAGGGGCACGACCCCGACCGCGTCCGGCTCCGCTTCGACGTCGTCGAGGTCACGCGCGACGCGGCGGGCGACGCCGTGACGTGGCTGCGCGACGCCTTCGGCGGGGCCTGATGCGGCCGGGCGCGCCCGCCTACGCCACGACGACGAGGTACCAGGTCCCGCCGCCAGTCGCGCTCCGGTTGAGCGCGCCCCGGACGACGTTCTCGAGCTGGCGACGCACGTTCTGCTCGGGGTGCAGGTGCGCCGTGAGGAAGGTCGCGAGCGGGACGACCACCTGGCCGATCGTCGTCCCGGCGCCCGGCTCGATCCCGGCGGCGGCGTTGACCTGGAGCTGGAAGTTGGCGGCCGCGTTGTCGCCCGCGCCCGCGTTGGGCTGCCGGTCGAGCCGGACCGTCGCGCGCGTCCGGATCGTCCCGGGGCGACCCGCCGGGTCGAGGTGCCCGTAGGTCAACCCCGCCACGCAGTCGCGGAGCTCGGCCTGGTTGGCGAGGCGGGCCACCGCGGCCCGGTAACCGCGGATCTGACCCGGGGCGGACCTGGCGACGAAGCGCGGCAACGCGGGCATGGGCACCCCCCGATCCAGGAACTCTAGCACTCGACCCCGGGGGGCCGCCCCCGGGTCCCTGGGCGGCCCGGCCCGGGGCCGCGCCGGGCCGCCGGCGGCCGCCCCGCCGGCGGAGGGGGAGGGCGGGGTCGGGTATCGTGCGGGCCGCCCGGGAGGCGCGCGCGTGGACGGCGAGCGGCCGGTGATCGTGCAGAACGACCACTCGATCCTGCTCGAGACGGGGGGCCCCGCCTACGAGGAGGCCCGCGACGCGCTCGTCCCGTTCGCCGAGCTCGTCAAGGCGCCCGACTACGTCCACACCTACCGCCTGACCCCGCTCTCGCTCTGGAACGCGGCCTCGGCCGGGCACACCTCGGGGCAGGTGCTCGCGGACCTCGCGCGCCTGTCGCGCTTCCCCGTCCCCGACGTGGTCCGCCACACGATCGAGGAGCAGATGGCCCGCTACGGCCGGCTCCGGCTCGTGCGCGAGGGCGGCGGGCTCCTCCTCGTGGCCGACGACGCGGCGCTCCTCGACGAGGCGCTCGCGGACGAGGGCGCGCGCGCGTTCCTGGGCGAGCGGACGGCCGCCGGGGTCCGGGTCACGCCCGAGGGCCGCGGGCGCGTGAAGCAGGAGCTGACCCGGCTCGGCTGGCCGGTCGAGGACGTGGCCGGCTACGTGCAGGGCGACCCGCTCGAGGTCGCCCTGCGCGACGTGACGCAGGAGGGCGCGCCGTTCGGGCTGCGCGACTATCAGGCCCGCGCGATCGACGCCTTCTGGCAGGACGGCGCCGACCGCGGCGGGGCCGGCGTCGTCGTGCTCCCGTGCGGCGCGGGCAAGACCGTCGTCGGGCTGGGCGCGCTCGCGCGGGTGGGGCAGTCGACCCTCATCGTGACGACGGGCGACCTCGCGGCCCGGCAGTGGGAGCGCGAGGTGCTCGACAAGACGACGCTCGCGCCCTACGAGGTGTGCGAGCTGAGCGGGCGGCGCAAGGAGCTCGGGCCGGTCACGATCACGACCTACCAGCTCCTCACGCACCGCAAGAAGGGCGCCGAGCGCTACGACGGCATGGAGCGGGTCGCGGGCCGGCGCTGGGGGCTCGTGATCTACGACGAGGTCCACCTCCTGCCGGCGCCCGTGTTCCGGCTCGCGTGCGAGGTCCAGGCCACGCGCCGGCTCGGGCTCACGGCGACGCTCGTGCGCGAGGACGGGCGCGCGACGGACGTGTTCAGCCTGATCGGCCCCAAGCGCTACGACGTGCCCTGGAAGGTGCTCGAGCAGCGGGGCTGGATCGCCCAGGCCGAGTGCGCCGAGGTCCGCGTGCCGCTCCCCGAGGCCCAGCGGCGCGAGTACGCGACGACGCCCCAGCGCGAGAAGTTCCGGGTCGCGAGCGCGTCGACGGCGAAGCTCGACGTGCTGCTCGCGCTCCTCGCGCGCCACGCGGCCGAGCCCGTGCTCGTGATCGGGACCTACCTCGAGCAGCTCGAGCACGTGGCGCAGCTCACGGGCGCGCCGCTCGTGACCGGCAAGACGCCCCTCCGCGAGCGCGAGCGCCACGCGGGCGCCTTCCGGCGCGGCGAGCTCAAGCTGCTCCTCCTCTCGTCGGTCGGCAACTACGCGCTCGACCTGCCGGAGGCGTCCGTGCTCGTGCAGGTGTCGGGGCTGTTCGGCTCGCGCCAGGAGGAGGCGCAGCGGCTCGGGCGCGTGCTCCGGCCCAAGCAGGACGGGCGCGCCGCGCGCTTCTACACGCTCGTGACCGACGGGACCGTCGAGGCCGAGTTCGCGATGAACCGCCAGCGCTTCCTCGCCGAGCAGGGCTACCGCTACGCGATCGTCGACGCCGCGGGCGTCCTCGCAGGGACGGCGTGAAGCGGAAGGGCCGCAAGTCCGGCCCTGCGGCGCAGGAGAGCCCGGCCGCGGCCGTGAAGGCGAGCCCGGCGCAGGCGGGCCCGACCGCGAAGGCGAGCCCGCCCGCGGCCGCGAAGGCGGACGCCGCGAAGGCGGGCCTGGCCGCGAAGGCGAGCCCGCCCGCGCCCGCGAAGGCGGACGCCGCGAAGGCGGGCCCGGCCGCGAAGGCGAGCCCGCCCGCGCCCGCGAAGGCGGAC
>JANJTH010000503.1 GCA_024711205.1 Planctomycetota bacterium
TCGCGGGCGCCGGCTCGGGCGGTCCGCCCGCGAGCGCAGGCGCAGGGTCGCCGCCCGCGGGCGGCGGGGCGGGCTCGACGAGGAGCCGGACCTCGATCGTGCCGTGCGCCTCCTCGACGCAGTAGCGGACCTCGACGCCGGGCTGCCCCTCGAGCCCGTCGAGCCGCTCGCCGAGCGCGCTCTCGGCGATCCCGACCGTGCGGAGGATCCGCTCGGCGCGCGGGCGGGCGCCGCGCGCCCGCGCGAAGGCCGCGAGCTCGGCCGCGAGCGCGTCCTCCCAGATCCAGCGCACCTCGCGCGGGACGCCGGGCAGGCAGTAGACCGGGACCGGGCCGAGCGCCCAGGCGAAGCCGGGCGCCGTGCCGACCTCGTTGCGGAGCACGCGGGCGCCGCGCGGGAACACGCACTGCCGGCGGTTGCTGGGCGACGGCGTCCGGCCGAACCGGGCGAACATTGCGTTCAGGTGCTCGAGCGAGGGCGGGTCGAGCTCGAGCGGCGCGCCGAGGACGTCGGCCACCGCGTCGCGCGTCAGGTCGTCGGAGGTCGGCCCGAGCCCGCCCGTCGTGACCAGGACGTCGACCTGCGCCGCGGCCTCGCGGAGGGCGCCGGCGATCGTCGGCAGGTGGTCGGGGCAGGCGCGCGTGAGCCAGCCGTCGAGCCCGAGCGCGGGGAGCCGCGCGTGGAGCCAGGCCGAGTTCGTGTCGACGCGCGTGCCCGCGACGAGCTCGCTCCCGATCACGAGCACGCCCACGCGCGGCCGGCGCCCGGGCGCCGCCGAGGGCGAGCCCGCGCCGCTCAGGCGCGCACCGGGGCGAGCGGGGCCTCGCGCGCGGCGAGCGCGCGCGCGGCGGCCACGATGTGCTCCTCCTGGGGGAGCACGGCCTGCATGGCGGGGCCGAGCGGAATGAACGTGTCCTCGGCGGCCACGAGTTCGAGCGCGAGCTGCCCGCCCGTGCGGAGCGTGAGCTCCGAGACGAGCGCGTGCCCGAGCCCGCCCGCGCGCCGGCACTCGTCGACGACGAGGCAGCGCCCGGTCGCGCGGGCCTGGCGCTCGACCCAGGCGAGCGGGAGCGGCGAGAGCCAGCGCAGGTCGACGACGCGCGCCGAGACCCCGTGCTCGCGCTCGAGCGTGCGCGCCGCGCGGAGCGACCGGTAGAGGCCGTTCGCGTAGCTCACGATCGTCAGGTCGTGGCCGTCGTCGCGCCACACGCGGCCCTCGTCGAGCGGGGCGACGTCGTCGGGCGCGGGGAAGTCGGCGAGCCACGCGCCGTCGCCGTCCTCGTGCAGGTCCTTCGTCATGTAGAGCGCGATCGGCTCGAGGAAGCACACGACCCGCCCCTCGGCCTTCGCGAGCGCGAGCGCGGTCCGGAGCAGGCGCACGGCCTCGTCGCCGCGCGACGGCGTGCACACGACGAGCCCCGGGACGTCCGTGAGCACGGCGACCGAGTTGTCGTTGTGGAAGTGCCCGCCGAAGCCCTTCTGGTAGGCGAACGACGCGATCCGCACGACCATGGGGTTGCTGAACTGCCCGCACGAGAAGAACTGGAGCGAGGCCGCCTCGCCGCGGAGCTGGTCCTCGGCGTTGTGGACGTAGGCGAGGTACTGGACCTCGGGGATCGGCAGGAGCCCGAGGTGCCCCGCGCCGAGCGCCATGCCGAGGATCGCCTGCTCGTCGAGGAGCGTGTTGAACACGCGCCCCGGGCCGAACTCCTTCCAGAGCCCGGTCGTGACGTGGTAGACGCCGCCCTTGCGCGCGACGTCCTCGCCGAACACGAGGGCCTCGGGGTACTTCCGCAGCGCCTCCGCGAGCGCGCCGTTGAGGTGCGCCGCGAGGTGCCGCTGGCGCCCGATCGCCTTCTTCCCGGCCCCCGCGCCCGCGCCTTCGGGGGCGGGCGCGCCGTCCGGCCCGGCAGCGCGCTGGAGCGCCGGGCGCGCGGCCTCCGCGGCGACGCGGGCGGGCGAGCAGGGCGCGAGGGGCGCCCGGACCTCGGCCGCCGTGCGGAGCTTCGGCGTGCGGACCGCGGCCTCGGCGGCCGCGCGCACGCGCGCGCGCAGGGCGTCCAGCCGCGCCAGGAGGGCGCCCGCGCCGATCAGGCCGCGCGCGACCGCGAGCCGGCAGGTGGCGAGCACGGGGTCCTGCGCCTCGGTCGCCTCGATCTCGGGCAGGCTCCGGTACTCCTGCTCGATGTCGCTGCCGGCGTGCCCGAGCAGGCGCACGGTCCGCAGGTGCAGGAACACGGGCCGGCGCTCGCGGCGGCACAGGCCGACGGCCCACGAGGCGGCCGCCCAGGCGGCGGGCAGGTCGAGCCCGTCGGCGAACACGTACTCGAGCCCGGGCCGCCCGCGCACGCTCGCCTCGACCCAGCCGGGCGGGGTGCCCACGCTGATCCCGATCCCGTTGTCCTCGCACACGAACACGAGCGGGAGGGGGATCTTCTGGAAGCTCGTCCAGCCGGCCGCGTTGAGCGCGCCCTGGGCCGTGCTGTGGTTGAGCGAGGCGTCCCCGAACGAGCAGAGCACGATCGAGTCCGTGGGCACGGGCAGCGGCAGCCCGAGCTTCTTGGCCCGGTAGATCGCGAGCGCGGCGCCCACGGCCTTGGGCAGGTGCGAGGCGATCGTGCTCGTCTGGGGCGGGACCCACAGCGGGCGCGAGCCCCACACCTTGTGGCGGCCGCCCGCGATCGGCTCCTCGGTCGAGGCGACGACCCCGAGCAGCGCGTCGCGCACCATGTCGACCTCGGGCGCCTGCCGGGCGCGCTCCTGCATGAGCGCGCCGCTCCGGTAGTGGAGGAAGGCGGGGTCGGTCGCGCGCGCGAGCGCGCCGAGGACCACGTTGCCCTCGTGCCCGGCGCTCCCGATCGTGTAGTAGCCCTGGTCGCGCGCGGGGTGGGCGCGGGCCGGCAGGGTCGCACGGCCGCACAGGGGGCGGGGGTCGTGTAGGGAGAGGGGGGGGCGCCCGGGGTCGGGGAGGGCCGGGGGCGGCGCCGGAGAGCGG
>JANJTH010000522.1 GCA_024711205.1 Planctomycetota bacterium
CGCGCCGCCGCGTCGGGCTCGCGGCGCTCCGCGGCGGCGCGCTCGCGCGCGCCCGCGCCGAGCTCGCCCACGTCACCAGCGCGGCGCCGGCGCTGGCGGTCCCCGACGTGGCGGCGTTCGAGCGCCACACGCGCGTGCTCCAGGCGCCGGGCGAGCTGGGCGACGCGCGGCTCGAGGCGCGCTACGGGCTCCGCGACGAACTCGAGCTCGAGGACTGGGTCGCGGGCCCGCTCACGGCGGCGCGGCTCGCCGACGCGGCGCTCGTGCTCGCGCCGGCCCTGCCGGAGCTGGCCGAGGTCGACCTGCCGTTCGTCGTCACGCACCGGGCGGCGTTCGCGGGGGCGGTCGAGGTCCAGGTCGCGCCGCCGGCGCTGCGGCGCGCGGCCGAGCTGTGGGTCGGTCTGGGCGACGTCGTCGCCTCGGTCTCCTCGCGCGGCGTCGCGTGGGCGACCGAGACCGCCGCGCTCACGAGCGCCGCGCGCGTCTCGGTCGCGCGAGGGACCCCGCTCGTGCTCTCGCTCGCGCGCGCGACGCCGCCGGGCGGTGACGGGGGCGGGCGCGGCGACGGCGGCGAGGGGCGGGCCCGCCTCGTCGTCCGGCAGGGCGAGCGCGCCCTCGTCGAGGTCGAGGTCGCGAGCGCGTGGCCCAACTACGTCTCGCTCGGCGCGCTGCGCGCCACCGAGGTCCGCGTGCGCGGGCTCGTCGTGCGCGGCGCGCCCGACGCGAGCTGGCTGCGCCGGGCCCGCGACGTGCTCCCGTTCGAGCTCGAGGTCGCGCTCGACGCCTGGGAGGGGACCGCCGCGCGCGGGGACGGCCCCGGCGCGCGCGGCGGGCTCCCGCCCGGGTGGGGCCCGCTCTCGGCCGAGGACGAGGAGACCCTCGAGGGGGTCCCCCGCGAGGCGCGCGACCTCGCGGGGCTGGCCCGCGCCTACGCCGTCCTCGGCGCTTGGGCCGAGGCGCGCGAGGCGCTCCAGCAGGCGATCACGGCCGGGCGCGGGCGCTACTGGGCGGCCGAGGCGCTCCTCGCCCGGCTGGAGGTCGACGAGGCCGCGCACGGCTCGTCGCTCGAGCCGGCGCGCCTGCGCCTCGACCACGCGGTCGCGCAGGTCGAGGGGTTCCACGAGGCGCTCACGACGCGCGCGGAGCTCCACCTCCACGAGGGGCGGCTCGCGCTCGCGCTCGCCGACGCGGACGCCGCGCTCGCGCTCCGCCCCGACGCGCCGCTCGCGCACCTCGCGCGCGCGGGCGCGCTCCTCCAGCGCGGGGACGCGGAGGGCGCGCTCGAGCACGCGCGCCTCGCGGCCGCGCTCGCCCCCGACGACGCCCGGGTGGCCGCCCGCGCGCGCCGGATCGAGGCGATCCGCGACGGCCCGCCCTGGCCGCACCGCGCGCGGCGCGAGACGCCCGACCTCGTGCTCGAGACCGACATGCCCGCGCGCGCGGACGCGCTCCTCGCCGCGCTCGAGCAGACGCGCGCCGCCGCGCCCGAGGTGCTCCCGTGCCTGCGGCCGCGCGCGGGCGCCCGGCCCGCGCGCGGGCGGGCGCTCCTCTTCTCGCGCCCCGAGGACTACCACCGCCACGCCTGGCGCACCTCGGGCAGCCGCGCCGAGGACGCGGCCGGCTACTTCAGCCCGGCCACCGGGCAGCTCCTCGTCTACGTGGGCGACGAGGGGTTCGACGCCATGCTGCGGGTCGTCCGGCACGAGGCGACGCACCAGTGGTGCCACGGGCTCGGGCTCGAGCTGCCCTACTGGGCGAACGAGGCGATCGCCGACTACCTGGGCGGCTGGGACCCGAGGGCCGGCCGCTCGGCGCCTCACGAGAAGAAGCTCGCCTACCTGCTCGAGGGGCTCGAGCGGCGCCACGCCCTGTTCGACCTCATGACCATGTCGCCCGACGCGTTCTACGCGGGCGACGCCTACTTCAAGTACGCGCAGGCGTGGTCGTTCGTCCACTTCTGCATGGAGGGCGGGTTCCCGGGCCTGCGCGAGGCGTGGTTCCGCTACCTCGAGGGCCACGCGGCGGGCCAGGCGGGCGACCGGAGCGCGCAGCGCGGGACCCGGCTCGAGCACCTGTACGCCGACACGTTCCACCAGCTCGACATGCGGGCCGTCGAGCGGGCGTGGCTGGGGTGGGTGCGGGGGCTGAGCCGGTAGGGGGTGGGGAAGAGAGGAGAAGTCAAGAGGGAGGGCAAGGGCAAGGGCAAGGGCAAGGGCAAGGGCAAGGGAAGAGGGGGAGACAGGAGGGGCGGGCGCTTCGCTGGGTGTGGGCTTCCGCCGGTGGGTGTGGGCTCCCGCGAGGCTTGACCCGGGCTTGCCAGGGCGCGAGCGTCGGGGGCGTGACGGAGCGGCGGGTGCGCGAGCGGTCGGCCGGGGTGGTCCCGCTGCGACGCGATCCGGACGGCTGGCGGGTCCTCGTGCTCCGGATCTACCGGACCTGGGACTTCCCCAAGGGCAAGCTCGAGCCGGGCGAGGACCTCGTGGCGGCCGCGCTCCGCGAGGCCCGCGAGGAGGCCGCGCTCGACGACCTGACCTTCCCCTGGGGCCCGGAGGGGGTCGACACGGCGCCCTACGCGCGCGGGAAGGTCGCGACCTACTTCCTGGCGCGGACCGCGCGGCCGGACGTCGTCCTGCCCGTGAACCCCGCGCTCGGGCGCCCCGAGCACCACGAGGGGCGCTGGCTGACCTTCGAGGAGGCGCGGCGCGTCCTGCCGCCGCGCCTCCAGCCGGTGCTCGACTGGGCCGAGCGGACGGCTGCGGCCGCCCGTGGCCAGGGCGGCAGCCCGGCCGGCGACCCCGGGCCGGAGGCGCCCGCCGGCGGCCTCGCGCGCGGGTAGATTGGCCGCCCGGCGGGGGCCCGGGCGGGCCCGCGCAGGAGCCGGGCGTGAGCAAGGACCCGAAGAGGCGGCGGGACGAGGCGCGCCGGCGCTTCGAGCAGCGCTCGTCGCGCGAGCGGTCGCAGGCCGAGCGCGCGATCGCGGCCGCGGTCGAGCACCTGGCGAGCGACCCCGAGGCGTTCGCGCGCGCGCTCCGGCACTTCTCGACCCTGGCGCTCACGCGCCGGGAGCTCGCGGAGCTGCGCTTCCCGCACGAGGACCTGCTCGACGGGTTCCTCGACACCCCGCCGCCCGCGGCGGCCGAGGTCCCCGACGAGGGGGCGCGCCGCGCGCACGTGCGCGCCGCGCTCCTGCCGCGCCTGGCGAGCCCGCCCCGGCTCGACGCGCTCGGGCGCGTGCTCGACCGGGCCCGCAAGCGGCTCGTCGAGGACGACGAGGACCTGCTCGCGTTCCTCGCGGCCGAGAGCCTGCTCGCGAGCTGCCGGCAGGAGGGGGCGGGCGCGGGGCACGCCTTCTGGGAGCTGCCGTTCGACCTGACCGTCACGGACACGCTGCTCTCGGGCGAGCTGCCCGTGGCCCTGTTCCTGCGCCGGCTCGAGCCCGACCGCGAGGCCGTGGCGGCCGCGTTCGCGCGCGCGCTCGCGGGCGCCGCCGGGGGCGACCTGCTGGCGCTCGGCGTGACGGAGCTCGACCCGGGCGCGCTCGCGGCCGCGCACGCGACGCACGCGGCCGCGCTCGACGGCTACCACGTGCAGCTCGACGGGGCGCTCCACCTCGTGCTCGAGCACCAGCGGTTCGTGGCCTCGCCCGACGGCGACCGCCTCGTGCGGGTCGGGCTGGGGCCCGCCGAGGAGGCGGCGCTCCTCGAGGTGTTCGCGCGCGCCTACGCGCAGGACGTGCTCGAGGGCGGGCTCCCGCGCGAGCTCGACGCGTGGGCGGTGAGCCGCCTCGAGGCGCTGCGCGACCGCCCCGACCCGCGGGTCGCGGCCGAGGACGTCGCGCACGAGCGCGAGCGGTGCGCGGCGCTCCTGCTCGGGCTGCGCGCGCTCCCGCCCGCGGACGACGCGCTCCTGCGCGGCGTCCACGCGCGGAGCCTCGTGCTCGCGCGCCGGCGCGTGGCCGAGGACGAGCTCCCGTTCGTGATCGGGCTCTCGGCGCGGCCCGACGACCCGTTCACGATCGAGGAGTACGAGCGGTTCCTCTCGGCGAAGGGCGACCTGGCGCGGGCGCGGCGCGCGCGCCGCTTCCTCGAGCACGTGCGGGCGCTCCGCCGCGCGGCCGAGGGGAACGGCGCGCGCCCCGCCGCCGGGGCCGAGCCCGCGGCGGGGGGCGCCTAGCCCGTGGGGGTCGGCGGACCGGGCCCCGCCGAGCCCGAGGGCCACGAGCCCGCCGGGCCCGCGCCCGGCGAGGCGGCGGCGCGGGCGCGGCGCTACCTGCTCGAGGGCGACCCGGCCATGGCGCTCGGGGCCTGCG
>JANJTH010000527.1 GCA_024711205.1 Planctomycetota bacterium
CCCGGGCGGCCACCAGCCGGGCGGGCAGCAGCCGGGCGGGCAGCAGCCGGGCGGGCAGCAGCCGGGCGGGCAGCAGCCGGGCGGCCAGCAGCCGGGCGGGCAGCAGCCGGGAGGCCAGCAGCCGGGCGGGCAGCAGCCGGGCGGGCAGCAGCCGGGCGGGCAGCAGCCGGGCAAGTGGTGCCCGGGGTGCGGCAAGTTCCATGGCCCAGGCGCCCAGGGGCAGCAGCCCGGCGGGCAGGGCGGTCAGGGCGGCCCGCCCCAGGGTGGGCCCGGTGGGCAGGGCCAGGGCTTCGGGCAGCGGCCCATGGGGGACGTGAACGCCCCGGACGGCTTCCGCACGGAGCGCGTCCGTGGCCGCATGGGCCAGGGCAAGATCGTCGGCTCCTACTTCACGCGCGGCGCGCAGGTGAAGGGCGAGGCCGAGGTCGAGCTGCGCGAGGTCGTGGAGGCGGCGCAGGAGCGCGCGGCCGAGGCCCTCGACAAGACGCGGATCCCCCGGCGCATGGCCGACTACGTGCGTGACTACATGGACAGCTTGACCCCCGAGCGGCGGTGACCGGGGATCCACCGCCCGTCCCCGGCGCGCTCCGGCGCTCGGCCTGCGCCGTCCTCGTCGTCCTCGCCGCGGCCGGCTGCCCCGACGCCCCGCCCTCGGCGCGCGAGGCGCGAGGGCCCACGCCCGTCGCCCCGCCCGCGGCGGCCAGCCCCCCGAGCCCGCCCGTGACCCCGCCGGCCCCCGCTCCGCCCGGGACCCCGGCGCCGCCCCCGGTGAGCGCGCCCGCCGAGCCCGAGGCCGACCTCGCCCCCGAGCCCGTCGAGGGCCACGTGTTCGCGCTCCCCGACCCGCTCCCGCCCGAGGCGTCGCCGGTCGCCCACGCGGACCGCCCGCCCGGGGAGCCCGGTCCCCCGCCCCTCGCGCTGTGGGTCGGCGGGACCGGCGTCGAGCCCGGCCTGCTCCGTTACCCGCGCGGGCTCGCCGCGACGGCCGAGGGGCACGCGCTCGTGATCGACAAGACGGGCCGGATCCAGCGCTTCGACCTCGAGGGCCGGCTCGTGGCCTCCGTCCGCATGCCCGAGGTCGCGCAGGGTCAGCCGACCGGGCTCAAGGTCGCGCCCGACGGGCGCGTCCTCGCGGCCGACACGCACTACGCGCGCGTCGTCGTGTTCGGTCCCGACCTCCGGCTCGAGCGCGCGTTCGGCGAGGCCGGCCGCGCGCCGGGGCGGTTCATGCTGCTCTCGTGCGCCCTGCGCGACCCCGGCGGCGCGCTCTACACGACGGACTACGGCGACGACGTGGCGCGCGTGCAGGCCTTCGCGCCGGACGGCCGGCACCGCTGGAGCACGGGGTCCTTCGGGCTCGAGCCGGGTCACCTGCGCCGCCCCATGAGCCTGTGCCTCGACCGCGACGGCGCGCGCCTGTGGGTCGCCGACGCCGTGAACCACCGGGTCGTCGTCCTCGCCGCGGCGGACGGGCGCTGGCTCGGCCACTGGGGCGAGCCCGGGCGCGCCCGCGGCCAGCTCGGCTTCCCCTACGACCTCGAGCAGGACGAGGACGGCCGCCTGTGGGTGGCGGAGTTCGGCAACCAGCGCGTGTCGGTGTTCGAGCAGGACGGGCGCTGCGTGGGCGCGTGGGGCGCGCCCGGGCGCCGCCTGGGCGAGCTCGCCCGCCCGTGGGGGCTCGCGCTCGCGCCGGGCGGGCGCGTGTGGGTGCTCGACTCGCAGAACGACCGCCTCTACCTGCTGCCCCGCGCCGCCGTCCTCGACCCGCGGGCCGAGTAGCCGGGCCCCCCGGGCCGCGCCAGCGGCCGGGGGTATGATCCTCCCGCCCATGCCCGTCTCGTTCGCGAGCCCCGAGGTCCTCCTCCTCCTGCCGGTCGTCGCGGCGCTCGTCGTGGGCCTCGCGCGGCGATCGCTCGCGGGCCTCGAGCCGGTCCGGCGCCGCCTCGCGGTCGGCCTGCGGCTCGCCCTCGTGACGCTGCTCGTGCTCGCGCTCGCGGAGGTCCGCTGGCGCGACCCGACCGAGCGCGTCGAGGTCGTGTTCGCGGTCGACCTCTCGCGCTCCGTGCCCGACGACCTGACCGCGGCCGCGCTCGACCTCGTGGACGCGGCCCGCCGCCGCATGGACCCGCGCCGCGACCGGGCCAAGCTCGTCGCGTTCGCCCGCGACGCGTTCATCGAGGCCCGGCTCGAGCGCGACGGCGCGAAGGTCGACCGGGTCGGCTCCGCGCTCGAGCGCAGCCACACGAGCTTCGAGGCCGCGCTCCGCCGCGCGCTCGAGGCGGTCGACCCCGACGCGCGCGGGCGCGTCGTGCTCCTCTCCGACGGCAACGTGAACCTGGGCGACACGGAGGCCGCCGTCGCGCGGGCCCGGGCCGCGCAGGTCCCGGTCGACGTCGTCCCGCTCGAGTACGCGTTCGAGGACGAGGTCCTCGTCGAGAAGGTCGTGCTCCCCGGGGAGACGAAGGCGGGCGAGCCGTTCCTGGTCCGGGTCGTCACGCACGCGCAGCGCCGCACGCGCGCGCGCCTGCACCTGTGGCAGGAGGGCGCGCTCGTGACCTCGCGCGAGGTGACGCTCGAGCCGGGCGCGAACGTCGAGTCGTTCCAGCTCCAGCTCGACCGGCCCGACTTCTACCGGGTCGAGGCCGTCGTCGAGCCGGTCGAGCCCGGCCGGGACCGGCTGGCCCAGAACAACACGGCGCACGGGTTCGTGTTCGCGCGCGGCAAGGCGTCCGTCCTCTACGTCCACGACGACGAGGACCCCGACGCGGAGCAGGGCGCGCACCTGCTCGCGGCGCTCCGGCGCGAGCAGCTCCGCGTCGTCGTGACGCGCGCCGCGGGCGTCCCGCACGAGCCCATGGCGCTCCAGGGCTACGACGCGGTCGTCCTCGACGACGTGTCCCGGGCGTCGCTCTCCGAGCGCCAGCAGGTCGCGCTCTCGAAGGCCACGGGCGACTTCGGGGTCGGCCTGGTCATGATCGGCGGCGAGCGCTCGTTCGGCGCGGGCGACTGGCGCGGCTCGCCCGTCGAGGACGCGCTCCCCGTCGAGATGGAGATCAAGCAGGAGGAGGTGCTCCCCGACGGGTCCCTCGTCATGATCATCCACGCCTGCGAGCTGCCCGAGGGCAACGCCATGGCCGTCAAGGTCTGCAAGAAGGCCGTCGACGGGCTCTCGGCGCGCGACCAGGTCGGCGTGCTCGTCTACGGCAACACGGGCAACGAGTGGGCCGTGCGGCTCCAGCCGGCCCGCAACAAGATCGCGATCAAGGGCGCGATCGACAAGATGGGCGTGGGCGACATGCCCGACTTCGACGGGATCTTCCGCATGGCGCTCGAGTCGCTCAAGGCGACGCGCTCGGCCGTCAAGCACATGATCCTCATGTCGGACGGCGACCCGAGCCCGCCCGCGCCGGACCTGCTCGCGCAGTGCCGCGACGCCAAGATCACGGTCTCGACGATCTGCTACTTCGCCCACGACGGGATCCAGGGGGCGAGCGCCGCCGTCATGCGCCGGATCGCGAACGCGACGGGCGGCAAGTTCTACTACCTGGAGAAGGCCGACGACCTGCCGCGGATCTTCATCAAGGAGGCCGAGCGCGTCGCGCGCGCGCTGATCGTCGAGACGACGTTCGTCCCGGTCCAGCGCGGCGCGAGCCCGGTGCTCACGGGCGTGCGCGAGCTCCCCCCGCTGCGCGGCTACGTGCTGACCGAGCCGAAGCCGCGCGTCGACGTGCCGCTCGTCGGCCCCGACGGCTCGCCGGTCCTCGCCCACTGGCAGTTCGGCGTCGGCAAGGCGCTCGCGTTCACGTCGGACGCCAAGGCGCGCTGGGCCGCGGACTGGATCGAGACCCCCGCGTTCCAGAAGGTGTGGGGCCAGGCGATCCGGTGGGTCGCCAAGGGCGTCGCCGAGGGCGGCTGGCAGGTCGCGACCACGGTCAAGGGCGACCGCGGGCAGATCCTGCTCGACGCCGTGTCGCCGGACCTCGAGGTGCTCGACGACCTGACCGTGGTGGCGCGGGTCGTGCCGCCGCAGGGCGGCGAGACGCTCGAGGTGCCGCTCCGCCCGCGCGGCGGCGGCCGCTACGAGGGCGACTTCCCGGTCGACCAGGTCGGCACCTACTCGGTGAACGTGCTCGGCAAGGACCAGGAGGGCAACCAGCAGTCGAGCCAGACGGGGCTCGTGTTCCCCTACTCGGACGAGTACCAGCGCCTGCGCTCCGACCGGGCCGCGCTCGAGCGCCTGGCCCGCGACGCGGGCGGGCGGGTGCTCGAGCCCGCGGCCCTGCGCGCGGGCGAGGTCGACCCCTGGGACCGGACGTCGCTCGCCGAGCGCGTCGCGCTCGAGGAGCGCTGGCCGTGGCTGCTCGCGCTCGCCGTGGCCGTCCTCCTGCTCGACGTCGCGGTCCGCCGGGTCGCGATCGACTGGGACCGCGTGTGGGCCCGCGCCGCCGCCGTCGTCCTGCGCCGCCCGGCCCCCGGCCCGGCGGTCGACACCATGGCCCGGCTGCGCGAGCGCAAGACCGAGGTCCGCGACGCGGCCGCCCGGCCCCTCGTGCCCGCGGCCGGGGCCGCGGCGACGTCCGCCCGGGCGGCGGCCGCAGGGCCCGGAGACGACGCGCCCGCGGGGCCCCCCGTGGTGGTCGCGGGCGCGGAGGGC
>JANJTH010000574.1 GCA_024711205.1 Planctomycetota bacterium
CCGCGGCCCCCGCCGCCGCGTCCGCCCGCGCCACGACGGCCCGCGGGCCCTCGCGCCGGAGCGCCTCGCGCAGGCGGGCCTGGCGCCCGGCGTCGGCGACCGCGGCCGGGGTGACCCGGTTCACGACGAGGGCGTGGAGGCCCATGTCGAACTCCCGCAGCCGCTCGCACAGGTAGCCGGCCTCGGCGAGCGGGAGCGGCTGCGGCGAGGTCACGACCACGAACGAGGTGAACGGCTCGCGGAGGAGCGCGTCGACCCGGCCCGCGCGGGCCCGGAAGCCCTCGTAGAGCCCCTCGAAGGCGCGGAAGAAGTCCGCGAAGTCCGTCACGAACTGCAGGCCCAGGACCTGGTCGACCTTGTCGACGAGCCGGTTCAGCGCGCGCCCCAGGAACCCGAGCGCGCGGCTGCCCGCGTCCTGCCAGGGCTTCAGGAACACCTCGAGCATGGACTCGTCGAACGCGTCGGTCATGCGCCGGGGCGCCTGCAGGAAGTCGATCGCGTGCTTCGTCGGCGGCGTGTCGAGCACGATCAGGTCGTAGCGGCCCTCCTCGTGCAGCTCGTAGAGCTTCTCCATCGCCATGTAGTCCGAGCTGCCGACGACGGTCTCGCTCATCTGCTGGTAGAACTTGTTCTCGAAGATCCGCCGGCGGCGCTCGGGGTCGGGCGCGTAGCGCTCGATCAGCCGGTCGAACGTGCCCTTCGTGTCGAGCATGAGCGCGAAGAGCGCGCCGCCCGGCGCCGGCGCGAGCCCGGCGTCGGTCAGGCGCGCCGGGTCGACCTCGACGACCTCGGCGCCGAGCTGCTCGAGCCCGAGCGAGTTCGCGAGCCGGCGCGCCGGGTCGATCGTGCACACGACGACGCGCCGCCCGAGCAGCGCCGCGCGGAGCGCGATCGCGGCCGAGGTCGTCGTCTTGCCGACGCCGCCCGACCCGCAGCAGATCAGGACCCGCTGGCGCCGGATCAGCCCGTCGAGGTCGGCGGGCGCCGTCACGCGGCGCCGCCCTGGGCGGGCGCCAGCAGCCCCGCCGCGGTCAGCCCCCGCTCGAGGAGGAGCGCGACCTGCTCGAGCTCGGTCGTCGCGAACTGCTCGGCGAACACGAACGGGACCTCGACGAGCGGGAGGTCGGGGATCCGCGTCCGGAGCTCGTCGCGGTAGCGCGCGGTCGTCTCCGCGCGCACCTGGCTCCAGGCGGCCGCCCGGGCGAGGACCTCGCCCGCCGCCGCGCCCGCCTCTGCCACCGCCGCCGGGTCGCCGAACAGGGCCCCGGCGAGCGGGCCGAGCGGCGCGTCCGCGAGCGCCGCCGGCAGCGCGGCGGCGCTCGCCGCGTCGAACCGCGCGGGGGCGGCCGCGTTGAGCACCACGCCCGAGAGCGGCACGCTCGTGTGCGCGCGCGCCTCGTCGTGGAAGTGCACGGCCTCGTTGACGGGCATGTCCTCGGGGATCGTGACGATCAGGAGGCCCGTGGTCTTCCGGTTCGTGAGCAGCCCCTGGACCGAGAGCGCGTTCGTGCGCATGGGGCCGATCAGGAGCTTCGCCGCCTGCTCGGGCAGCCGCAGCAGCCCGAGCCCGTGGCCGGTCGCCGGGGCGTCGAAGATCACGAGGTCCCAGACGGGCTCCTTGCGCCACCACGTCCGCTCCTCGACGAGGCCCTCGACCTTGCCGAGGCAGATCATCTCCTTGATCGCCGGCGAGACGCGGAACCACGCGTCGAACAGGCGGCTGCCGACGATGTGCTCGACGAGCCGCCGGATCTTCACCTGCTTGACCAGGTAGTCGGCGACGATCGTCTTCGGCTCGAGCTGGATCGCCGAGATCGAGTCGCGCATGGGCGTGACCCGGTCCCCGAGCGGCCCCGCCCCGAAGAGCTGGGACGTGCGGCCCTGGTCGTCCATCTTGACCAGGATGACCGACTTCCCGCGGCGCGCGGCGAGGAGCCCGAGCGCCGACGAGATGACCGTCTTGCCGACGCCCCCCTTGCCGCTGACGACGAGCAGGCGCTTCGAGAGCAGGTCGTCCAGGACGCCCTCCGGCGGGCCGGGCGCGGCCCGCGCGGGCGGACCCGGGATGGGGTCGCGGATGCAGTCCGCCCGGCCAGGCGGCCGGGCGATCAGGCGACGGCGCGCGCGGGCGGGCCCGCGCGCAAGGACGTCAGGCCGCTGCGCGCGCCTTGCGCTTGCGGCGCGCCTTGAGCATCAGCTTGACGTTCTTGTACTTCTTGCCGCGGGGCATGTGGCTCGCCGGCTTGGCGCGGAAGCCGTGACGCTTCCGACCGATCAGCGCGCTCTTGCGGATCCTGAGCTTCACGAGAGACTCCAACCCCCATGGCGGGGAAGGCGCGTATGGTAGTGACCCCCGGGGGGGTTGGCAAGGGCCACGCCGACCGCATGGCGATCGGGTGGAGCGCGCCGCCCGGGGCGCAGGCGCGGCCCCGGGCCCCCGGGGCGGGGCGGCGCGGGCCGCCCGGGGAGGCAAGTTGACGCCACTGCAGCGAGGGCTCGTCCGGCGGGCGCTCGGGCTCCTCGACGGCGCGCGCGCGCTCGAGCGCCTCGACGGCATGCCGTTCCGCGACGAGGGGTTCGGCTACGACCGCTTCGGGCTCGAGCGCGAGGGGTTCTGGGGCGCCTACCTGGGCGCGCGCCAGCTCTACCGGCGCTGGTTCCGGGTCCGCTCGACCGGCCACGAGCACGTCCCCCGCGAGGGCCGCGCGATCCTGTTCGCGAACCACTCCGGGCTGCTCCCGTTCGACGGGGCGATGATCACCGTCGACCTGCTCGAGCGCCTGTCGCCGCCCCGGGCCACGCGCGCGATCGTCGACCACTTCGCGTTCGCGCTCCCCTGGGTCGGGCTGTTCATGCAGCGCACCGGGCAGGTCCCCGGGACGACCCGCAACTTCGCCGACCTCCTGCGCCAGGACGAGCTCGTGCTCGTGTTCCCCGAGGGGACGCGCGCGATCGTGAAGCCGTTCCGCGAGCGGTACCGGCTGCGTCGCTTCAACGTCGGGTTCGTCGAGCTCGCGCTCGAGCACGAGGCGCCGGTGATCCCCGTCTCCGTCGTCGGCGCCGAGGAGCAGGCCCCGATCCTGTTCGGCTCGAAGGCGCTCGGGCGCAAGCTCGGCATGCCGATCTTCCCGGTCACGCCGACCTTCCCGCTCCTGGGCCCGCTCGGCCTGATCCCCTACCCGTCGCGCTACCACATCGCCTACGGCGAGCCGATCTGGCTCCACCGCGAGTATCCGCGCGAGGCGTCCCGCGACCCGGCCGCGCTCCAGGCGATCGCCGAGCGCCTGCGCCAGCGCGTGCAGGACATGGTCGACCTGGGCCTGCGCGCGCGCGACGGGAGGGCCTCGTGAGCGCCCCGCGCCGGGGTGGCCGGCGGATCCTCGTCACGGCGGCGACGTCCTCGCTCGGCCGCGGCTTCTGCCAGGACCTCTACGCCGACCTCGAGCACGTCGACCACGTGTTCGCGGTCGCCGAGCAGGAGGACCTCCCCTACTACTTCCGCGACCTCCACCGCGACCGCTTCACCTACTGGAGCGCCAACCTCCTCAAGGAGCGCCACCTCAAGGACCTGTTCCTGGCCGAGCGGTTCCGCGCCCAGGGGATCGACCAGATCGTCCACTTCGGCTTCCTGCGCACGACCAAGCTCCTGCGCGTCCCGCCGGGCGAGGCGGTCGAGGGCACGCGGCGCCTGCTCGAGTTCGCGCAGGCGTCCGGGATCGAGCACCTGGTCTACCTCTCGGGCTGCCTCGTCTACCGGCTGCGCCCCTGGACCTCGGCCGTCCTCGACGAGCAGGCCGAGCTCGACTTCGACCCCGAGTCCGACGCCTGGATCCGGGCCCGCGTCGACGCCGACCTGCTCTGCCGCACGTTCCTCGACCAGGACCGGCCGCGCGTGACCGTCGTCCGCCCGGGCCCGATCATCGGCCGCAACGTGAGCTCGCACCTCGACGACCTGCTCGACGGCTACCTCGTCACGACGCTGGCCGGGTTCGACCCCATGATCCGCCCGATCCACTCGAGCGACGTGCTCAAGGCGATCCACCGCTGCGTCGACGCGCGCCCGCGGGGCGTGTTCAACGTGGCCGGCCCCGACGTGGCGCCGCTCTCGGTGTTCGCCCGCCTGACCGGCCGCCCGACCGTCGCGCTCCCGGGCCCCGCGCTGCGGCCCGTGAACCGCCTCCAGCGCCTGCTCGGGCTCACGACCTGCGACCTGTCGACGCTCCCCAACTGGCTGCGCTACCCGTGCGTGCTCGACACCTCGAAGATCGAGGAGAAGCTCGACTTCCGGGCGACCCACCACATCAAGTTCGGCGAGTCCTAGAAGCGTCGCTTCAATCACATACCCGTCATGACCCGACGGGGAACGGCGCGAGCGACTTCGGTCGCGGCGGGCGATCCCGCGCAATTCCGGCGAGAAGCCCGCGGACGGGGGATCCTGGCGCTCGATGGGGCGGTCCCATCGTGTGCTCCTCGTGCACAGTTGCGTCTCACGCATTCGGAGTGGCGCCCCTCCGCGGACCGGTCCTGATCGGGCTCCCCGCGCAAGCTCAGCGCCACCAGAGCTGGTGTCCCGCGGCCCAGGGCTTGCTTTGCTGGGCTGCCACAACCAGTCCGGGGGGACACATGCACGCATCCGAGTCCGTATTCAGAAGCCTCGCTCGAACGACCCTGGGGGTGGCCGCCGCGCTGGCGGTGACGTCCTCGGTGGCCCTGGCCGGGCCCAGCGTCGTGGGCGACGACGGGTCCGACACGAAGTTGCTCACGCTCTACGCGGGGCAGTCGATCGAGGCGGGGGTCGTCTCGCTGTCGGTCGACGAGGGGGACCTCGTCGTCCGCTACCTGACCCTGAACGGCTGGGAGCTGACCGAGGCCCACCTGTGGGTCGGGCTCGCGCTCGCGGACATGCCGACCACGCGCCAGGGGAACCCGATCCCCGGCCAGTTCCCGCACACGTCGGGCGACATCACCGGGCGGACCGACTGGACGTTCCGGATCCCGCTCGCCTCGCTCGGGTTCTCCTGCCCGGGCCCCGACCTGACCTACTACCTCGCGGCCCACGCCGCGCTGCGGAAGCTCGGCGAGGACGGCTCGGTCCGCACCGAGACGGGCTGGACGGAGGGGAGCCGGATCACGGCGAAGGGCAACTGGGCGACCTACTCGTCGTTCACCGTGACCTGCGGCCCGCCCGACGACACGGTCACCTACCGGACCGAGACCGCGTGGGGCTGGCACGAGGAGCTCTCGACGCCGTTCACCGAGCTCGAGGGGAACCTGAACAACTGGGGCTGGACGAACGGCCCGCTCGGCGAGGGCACGCACCGCCTCGAGCTGTGGGCCGCCGCCGGCCGCAACGACCGCGAGGTCGGCCAGCACGTGGGCTGGGTCACCGTCGTCTACGCGAACGGCACCGCGACCGTCACGTTCGAGACCTTCCACGACGACGCGGGGATCGCGCTCCACGAGGCGCACCTCCACGTGGGCGCCGAGGCGCTCCCGCGCCGGCAGGGTGACTTCACGTCGGCCCCGGGTCGGTTCGGTAGCGTCGCGGAGGTCCCGGACACGGCCGGGTCGCACACCTTCGTCGTGACGGGGCTCTCGGGCGAGATCTACGTCGCGGCGCACGCCGTCGTCGCGATCCCCGAGTAGCCCGGGCCCCGAGGTCTCCCGCAGCCGCGGGGCGGCCGCCCCCCCGGGGGGGGGGCGGGGCCGGCCCCCGGGGGCGGGCCCGGGGGGGGGGCGGGGGGGCCCCCCGCGGCCCCCGGCGGGGGGGGCGCGCCGGGGGGGGGGGGCCCGCGCGGGGGGGGCGC
>JANJTH010000589.1 GCA_024711205.1 Planctomycetota bacterium
CCCCTCCCGCCCCGCCGGCGGGCCCCCGGCGGCCGGGGGCGGGCCGCCGCGGGTCCCCCGGGGTGGGTCGCCCGCACCCGCGGGGGGCCTCCCCCCCCGGGCCCCCCCCTCGACTCACCGAGCGCCGTCGCTCGAGCTAGACGGCGGCCTCCTCGGCGATCCCCTCGTAGGCGAGGTAGCTGGCGAGGTAGAGCCGCTGGTTCATGAACGTGAAGCCGCGCGCCTGCCGCTCCGGGAAGTAGACGTCGACCTTCGTCGAACCGCCGCGCTTCAGGCGGAGGAGCCCCACGCGGGTGACGTAGCCGACCGAGTCGCCGGCCTTGGTGCGGACCTTGGCGGCGAGCTTGAGGGGCTTGGAGTCGTAGCGGGCATTCATCGCTCTCGTCTCTCCTCTGGCAGGCCGGCGCGCGCGCTCGCGAAGTGCGAGGACCGACCGCTGCCCCGCAGGGCGCGGCCGCTCGACGCGTGGTGGCCGGTTCGATCGCCTGCGAGGCTAACCCGCCGCGTGCCCCCCCATGTCATGGAGGTGTCATCCCGTGAGTCGCGGCGCGCGCATGCGCTGCGCGCCCTGGCACTTCAGTGCTTACGGATCTCCGGAACGGGCATGGGCGCCGTATCGACCTTCTGCTTGAGGTTCATCTGCTTCATCTTGCCCGAGGCGCTCTCGAGCCAGACCCGGAAGTCCCCCGTGTTCTTGAGGCGGCGCACGTAGTCGGCGGCGGTGCTCTGGTCGAGGTCGCGGCAGATCACGACGGGGGCGGAGTTCACGACGACCTCGGCCAGGGCGTCGTTGATGTCGAACGTGTGGAGGAGCGCCTCCTTGGCCTTGACCGGGTTCTTCGTGCTGTGCAGCGCGATGGAGAACCGGGGGCCGCGGTCGACGGGCTTGATCTTGATCTTGAGCCCCTTCGTCTTGATCTTACGCATACGGTCTCCTCGAGCGGCGCGCTGGCATGACACGCTGCGTTAGCCCGACCTCGGGTCTGCGGCGCGGAAGACTATCACCCACCACCGACACCGTCTAGGCCGAGGGAACACGCTCGGTCTCCCAAGTCATGCAACGACGCGGGTTCCGCGGCAGCCTGGACGGGACCAACCCCTGTCGAGCCAGCTTGATACCCCGAGACGATCCCGGGACGAAAAACCGAAAACGGACCCATCGTGCACGGTGGTCCCACGGGTTGCATGTTCCCCCTGGCCCCTGAAGCTCGCCCACACAAGCACTTGCGACGTGACACTCGCCCGACAAGGTTTGGACCTGCGCTTGTATGGGGTTGGCCATCGGACGGGACGAACCCCTCAATCACGCAAGGCTGGGAGAGATCACCATGAGTTCGAAGCTCCTGACCGCGGCCGCCCTCATGGCTGCCCTGAGCACGCTCGCGAGCGGCTGCAACACGGGTAGCCGGAGCAGCAAGCCGGTCTACGGTCCGGGCACGACGGGCTTCGCCTCGTCGGCGCAGGTGGGGTCGACCGCCCCCGGCGCGACGCCTGGCGGCGGGACGACGCCCGGGAGCGGCGCCTCGGTCGGCCAGTTCTCGGCCGGCCCCGCGCTCGGGTTCGCGCGGGCCCAGCACACCGCGACGACCCTGCCCGACGGCCGGGTCCTCGTGACGGGCGGCTCCGACTCCCAGGGGATCCTCGTCGCGACCGAGATCTTCGACCCGACGACGAACACGTGGGCCGAGCTGAGCACGATCGCGGCCTCCCAGGCGGACGCCGTGATGGTCGACCCGACGGGTCAGTTCGCGACCGCGCGCTTCGGGCACACCGCGACCCTCCTGGGCAACGGCCAGGTGCTGATCGCCGGCGGGATCGGCGTCGAGCGCATGGACGCCCAGGGGCAGCCGGTCGTCGAGTCCCTCAAGACGAGCTACGTGTTCGACCCCGCCGCCAACAAGTACACGCGCGTCGGTGACCTGCCCGCGAACCGCGGCTGGCACCTCGCGGCGCCGGTCGGCAACGGGGCCGCGGTCGTCGGCGGCATGGACGCCCAGCTCGCCACGCTCACCGCCGCCGCCGTGTTCAACCCCACCGCCGGCACGTGGGCCGCGGCCGGCACGACCCAGCCGCACACGTGGGGCGCCATGGTCACCGCGGGCTCGTCGACGATCGTCGTGGGCGGCGCGGACCTCTCGCAGGGCCAGCAGGGCCTCCAGCTCAACGGGTTCCCCACGCCGCGCGTCGAGCGGTTCGACCCGCAGAACAACGCGTTCCTCGCGGGCACCCAGAACCCCGGCGGTGACCGGATCCTCCTCGGCGCGAACGCCTCGTCGGCCGGCGGCCGGGCGATCTTCGTCGGCGGCCAGGGCGTGCAGGGCCAGCAGCTCGCCGTCATGGACACGGTCGAGGTGTTCGACGCGACGGCGGGCACCTGGACGCCCGGCCCGACGCTCGGGACGCCGCGGTTCGCGCCGGAGGTGGCGGAGGTCGGCACGACCGGCGACCACCTGATCATCGGGGGCGTGGACGGCTCGGGCGCGCCGACGGCCGAGTGCGAGCTGTGGGGCTCGGCGGCGAACTCGATCCTCGGCACGGTCTCCATGTCGGCGGCGCGCGTCGATCACCGCGCGGTGACCCTGCAGGACGGCCGGATCCTCGTGATCGGCGGCGACGACGCGAACCAGCAGACGCTCGACACGACCGAGCTCCACACCCGCTGAGCGCGGGCCGGCCCGAGTCGAGACCCGGGACCATGGCCGGGGCGCGCCACGCGGCGCGCCCCGGCGCGTTTTTGCCCGCCTGGCGGGCGGGCGGGCCGGGCCCCGCCTTGCCGGTCCCGCCCCGAGATCGGCTACGATGACCTCCCCTGGCCCCTGCGCGCGTCGAGGCCCCGCATGTCGCTCGCCCTCTGGCTCCTCTTCTACATGCTCGTCACGTTCGTGATCGGCAAGCTCTGGGAGGTCGTGGCCGGCTGGAAGACGGTCGGGCTCGTGTTCTATCCGGGCATGCTCGTCGCAGCGGGCGGGCGGCTGCTCGCCGCGCTCGCCGGGCACGGGCAGAAGGGCGGCAAGGCCGACCTGATGCGCGCGGACGGGCCCTCGTCCGGCGAGGCCCCCCAGGGCCCGCTCCTCTACCGGTTCCTCTACTCGGTGGGGCCGTTCGTGGCCGCGCTCGCCGTGTTCGTGCTCGCCTGGCAGGCGCTCGACGAGCCGGTCGACCTCGGTAAGCGACTGCCGCGGCTCGGCTTCGAGTCGAGCGCCGTCGGCGACACGGCCGAGGCCGCGACCTCGCAGCTCGGGTCGGTGCTCGACGCGTGGGGGAGCGTCGAGCTCCGGGAGTGGCAGGCGTGGGTGTTCCTGTACCTCGGCTTCGCGTGCGTGATCGCGCCCGCGCCGAGCCGCAACGACCTGGTCGCGATCGCGGGGCTGTGCCTCGTGCTCGGGGGGGCGACCTTCGCCCTCACCCAGGCCGGCGTCGACGTCGTGGCGAAGGGCGTCTACCGGGGCCAGTTCTGGGAGGCGTTCTCGGCGCTCGTCGGCATGTCGCTGCTCGTGCTCGTGCTCTCGTGCCTGATGCTCCTGCCGGTCAAGCTGCTCCGTCGGGGCAAGGAGTGAGGCGCGCGTGAGCGAGCCGGTCATCCAGGACGAGGACCGGCGCGCGGTCCGGGCCGAGGTGGCGCGCCGGCTCGGGCTGGCGCCGCATCCGTTCGTCGAGCAGCTCGTCGACCGGACCCTCCGGCGCTGGCCGGAGCTCCCGGCGGTCGAGGCCGAGGACCCGGAGGCCCCGGCGGCCGAAGGACCTGCCCCGGCCGCGATCGACGTCCAGGCGGCGAGCGCCTGGGTCACCGAGGAGCTGGGGTACGCGGTCACGGACCCCCTGTTCGACCTCGTCCGGCGGGTCGCCGTCGAGCGGGACGACAGGGCGTTCGAGCAGCTCATGGGGACGCTCGACAGTCAGCTCCGGCTCAGGGGTATCGTCTACCGGCACGGGATCGACCCCGACGCCGAGTACCCCGCGCTCTGGGGGCGGATCTGGGAGGCGATCGCCAAGTGGGACGGACGCGACTTCAGGGCCTACGTCGCCCGGATCACGCGCAACCACTGCCTGGACGAGATCGCGCGGCGCAAGCGCGGTCCGCTGGGGCTCGGCGAGGACGACCCGGGGGACGTCCGGCCGAGCTCGCGGACCCAGAGCACCGCGACCTCGCGCGACGCGATGTCCTTCGTCATGGAGGTCGTCGGTGACCTCGAGGGCGACGGGCGGCTCAAGGCGGTCGACGTGGTGATCTTCCACCTGATCGCCGAGGGGCGGGCCGTGAGCGACGTCCTCGCCGCCTTCCACGGGTCCCCCGCGCTCCCGGCCCTCGAGCGGGCGCTCGACGCGCTCGCGGCCGGCAAGCGGCTCGAGCCGGGCGCGTCGATCGCGCTGCGCCTGCTCCTCGACGGCGCGACGCCCGCCGCCGCCGCCGCCGTGACGGGCCACGACGAGGGCGCGCTGGCCGCCGCCGCCGCCGCCCTCGCGGACCTCGCGGGCGAGGAGGACCGCGCGCTCGCCTGGCAGCTCGCGCGGCCAGGGCTCGCGCGGCAGGAGCTCCCGCGGGCGCGGGGCCTCAACGCCAACGCGCTCAACCTCCTCGTCAACCGGACGCGCCTCAAGGTGTGGATGGGCGTCCTCGACCGGGCCTGGGAGACGCTCGAGCGCCGCGGGCGCCTCGACGCGGTCGACGCGGCGATCGCGGCCCACCGCTGCACGCACCCGGTCGCCGCCGTGTGCCACATGTACAAGGGTCGCGCCTGCAAGCGAGCGGCGAGCGCGGGCGAGATCGCGCGCAAGGCGTCGCTCCCCCTCGGGGCGGACGCGCTGGACCGGCGGCTCGACGCGCTGCGCACGGCGCTGCTCGACGAGGGGCTCGGGCTCGCGTTCCCCGACTACGACGCCTGCATGAACGAGCGGAAGCCCGAGCCTGCCGCGCGCGCCAAGGGGCCCCGGGCTTGAGGCGGGCCGTCGCGCGCGCGTCGGAGGCGGGAGGCCGGGGACACGCCCGGGCCTCGCGGCGCCGCCTGCGCTCCGACCCGCGCATGGCTCCGCGGGCCGCGCCCGCCCCCGGCGCGCTCGCCCCGACCGCGGGCGCCGCTCGACCCGACCCGACCCGTACCCCGCCCGGCGGGGAGGAGGAGAGCTCCATGGCCTACGACGTCCCCCCCTCGCCGCCGAGCGCGGCCGCCTTCGATGGCCTCGTCGAGCGGGCCGTCGCCGCGCGGAGTCGCCGCGGCGCCGACGCGCTGCTCGGGCTCGGCGTCGACCTCCAGGCGGTGTGCCGCTACGCCGCGGGGGCGGCGAGCGCGCAGGAGCGCGCCCGGGTCGAGCGGGCGGTGGCCGGCGCGCCCGCGGCGGTCTCGACCGTGTCGGCGCTCGTGCGCGGCGCGAGCGGACGCGGCCCGGCCGGCAATCTGGTCCGCGAGGTCCTCCACGCGGCGCGCGAGGGCGCGGTCGACGCCAGGCAGGTCGTCGGTCGCGCCCTCCTCGCTTCCGGCGGGGCGCCAGGGGCGGCCGCCACCGACGGGCCGCCGCCCGGGACGAGCCCCGCCGCGCTGGCCGGGTGGCAGCTCTTGCGGGGCGACGCCGCGGACGTCGGCGCGGCGCTCGAGGGCCTGGGCGCGGGCGCCGACCCCGAGGTCGCGTCGCTCGCGGACCTCGCCCGGCGCGTGCTCGGCCACGCCGCGGACCCCGACCTCGCGCTCGCCGAGCTCCTCTCGGCCGTCTAGAGGCGCCCGCGCGCGCGCTCCTGCGCGAGGAGCTGCTCGACCTCGACGCGGCAGGAGCGGCAGCCCGTGCAGGCGCGCGTCCAGTGCTGCACGCCCTCGACGTCGACGAGCGCGAACCGGCGGATCGCGCGCCGGATCCGCTGTTCGCGGACCTGCAGGCACTTGCAGACGTAGGGCCCCTCCGCGGCGAACGGCGCGGGCGCGCCCCGCAGCGCGGCCAGCGCGGCCTCGGTGGCCTCGAGCGCCGGGACGAGCATGGGCCACGAGGCCTCGGGGAGCTCGAGCGCCCGGCCGACCGCCGCCGGGTCGAGGGCGGCGAGCGCGTCGAGCGCGCGCCCGGTGAGCCACGTCGTGACGAGCGAGAGCGCGGCCCGCGCGCTCGGGTCGCCCTCGGCCGTGAACCCCGCGGCCTCGATGCGCCCGTCGCGCACGCGGAGCGAGACGCGGAGCGTCGACCCCTCGCGGCGCCCGTCGGCCGCGCCGACGGCGTCAGCCGGCGCGAGCAGCCCCTCGTTGCGCGGGTGGCGGTAGTGCTCGACGACGGAGGGCGGCAGCGGCGGCACGCAGCGAGTGTAGCGGGGACCGGGCGGGCACGAAGCGCGACGGCCCGCGCGGCCCCGTGGCGCTCGGGCGCGCGGCGGGTCCTCGAGCGTCGTCTCGGGTCGCCGCGCGCGGGCGCGCGGCGTCAGACGACGCGCGCCACGGACGCCGCGTCGACGTCGAAGCGGTAGAGCGCCGTGTTGCCGACGATGAAGCGCTTGTCCGGGCCGAGCGCCGCCTCGAGGAGCGCCTTGATCACGCCCCCGTGGGTCACGACGACCGCGGCCGCCCGCGCCGCGTCGGCCTTCGCCGCGACGGCGCGGGCGGCCCCGAGCGCGCGCGCGCGGAAGGCCGCGAGCGGCTCGACCCCGGGGAGCGCGTCGGGGTCCCGACCGCTCCGGTGCGCCTCGGTCTCGGCGGGGAGCTCCCGGCGGAGCTCGTCCCAGGTCCGTCCCTCCGCCTGCCCGTAGGCGCGCTCGCGCAGGTCGGCGCGGGCGCGCACGGGCAGCCCGAGCGCCGCCGCGATCCGCGCCGCCGTCTCGCGGGCGCGCGCGAGGTCCGACGAGACGAGGAGCGCGCGGGGCCGCGGCCCGAGCTCCTCGAGCAGGGCCGCCGCGACGGCCTCGGCCTGGTCGAGCCCGACCGCGTTGAGCGGGACGTCGACGTGCCCCTGCAGGCGTCGGTCCCGGTTCCAGTCGGTCTCGCCGTGTCGGACGACCAGGAGCCGGGCCATGGGCGCGGATTGTCGAGCGGGCCGCGGCCCGCGGCAAGGCCGGCCGCCGCGGGGCCCTCAGCAGATCCGGGGCAGCGGGTCGGTCCGGGGCAGCTCGACCGTGCGCTGTCCGCCGACCGGCGTGCGGACGACGAGGCCGCCCGCGCGCCCCGCGACGCAGCGGCCGACGCGCGCGGCGCGCGCGCCGAGCGGGTGCGCGCGCCAGGCCACGAGCGCGGCCTCGGCCTCGGCCTCGGGCACGACCGCGCAGAGCTTCCCCTCGTTCGCGACGAACAGCGGGTCGAGCCCGAGCAGCTCGAGCGCGCCGCGCGCGGGCTCGGAGAGCGGCAGCGCCGCCTCGTCGAGCGCGAAGCCCGCGCCCGACGCCCGCCCGAGCTCGACGAGCGCGGCCGCGAGCCCGCCGCGCGTGGGGTCGCGCAGGCAGCGCGTCCCCGGGGCGGCCGCGAGGAGCGCGCGCGCGAGGTCGTGCACGGGCGCCGTGTCGCTCACGAGGTCGGGGCCGAGCCCGAGCCGCTCGCGCGCCGAGAGCACCGCGACGCCGTGGTCGCCGAGCGTGCCCGAGACGAGCACGACGTCGCCCGGACGGCAGGCGTCCGGCGCGAGCGCGGGCGTCCCCGGCGGGACCACGCCCACGCCGCTCGTGACGACGAACAGGCCGTCGCCCTTGCCGCGCTCGACGACCTTCGTGTCCCCCGTGACGACGAGGACGCCCGCCGCGTCGGCCGCGCGGCGCATGGAGGCGAGCACGCGCGCGAGGTCCTCGAGCGGGAAGCCCTCCTCGAGCACGAGCGCGGCCGAGAGCCAGCGCGGGACGGCCCCGGCGCACGCGAGGTCGTTCACGGTCCCGTGGACCGCGAGCGCGCCCACGTCGCCGCCGGGGAAGAACAGCGGGCTCACCGTGTAGGCGTCGGCGCTGAACGCGAGCCGGGCCCCGCCGAGCGCCGGGTCCGCCAGCACGGCCGCGTCCCCGCGCGCGCCGAGCGGGTTGCCGGGCGCGTCGAAGGCCGGCCACACGAGCCGCTTGAGCAGCTCGTGCCCGAGGCGCCCGCCGCTCCCGTGGCCGAGCGCGACCTGCCCGGCCAGCGGCGCGAGCGGCGCCGGGCAGGCGCCGGGCCAGGCGGCCCCCGGCGACGCCGCAGCGTCGGTCACGGCGCGGCCGCCCCGGCGGCCGCGCGCGGGCCGCGCCCGTGCGCGTAGTAGGCCGCGCAGGCGCCCTCGGACGAGACCATCGTCGCGCCGAGCGGGGTGTCGGGCGTGCAGGTCGTCCCGAACGCGGGGCAGGCGGGCGGCTTGAGCCGGCCCGCGAGCACGAGCCCGCTCCGGCAGGTCGGGTCCTCGCGGGCCTCGACCGCGGCCACGTCGAAGCGGCGCTCCGCGTCGAAGGCGGCCCACGCGGGGCGGAGCCCGAGCCCGCTCGCGGGGATCGGGCCGATCCCGCGCCAGGCCCGGTCGCAGGGCGCGAACACGCGGGCCACCACGGCCCGCGCCGCGGCGTTCCCGTCGTCGGGGACGGCGCGCGCGTAGGCGTTCTCGACCTCGTGGCGGCCCGCCTCGAGCTGCCGCACGGCGCGGAGGAGCCCGTCGAGCAGGTCGACCGGCTCGAACCCGGTCACGACGATCGGGACGCGATGCCGGGCGGCCAGGTCGCGGTAGGCCGCGAGGCCCTCGATCGTGCAGACGTGCCCCGGGGCGAGGAAGGCCTGGATCGGGCAGGCGGGCCCGCGGAGGACGGCCTCGATCGCGGGCGGGACGAGGACGTGGGCCGAGAGCACGGAGAAGTTCTCGAGCCCGAGCCGGCGCGCGTGCTCGAGCGCGAGCGCGGTCGCGGGCGCCGTCGTCTCGAAGCCGACCGCGAAGAACACGACCTGCCGGTCGGGCGCCTCCTGCGCGAGCCGGACGGCGTCGAGCGGCGCGTAGACGATCCGCACGTCGGCGCCCTCGCCGCGACAGCGGAGCAGGTCGCCGCGCGAGCCCGGCACGCGGAGCATGTCGCCGAACGACGCGAGCGTCACGCCGGGCCGGCGCGCGAGCGCGTGCGCGCGGTCGATCGCCTCGACGGGCGTCACGCACACGGGGCAGCCCGGGCCGTGCACGAGCTCGACCGCGCCCTCGAGCAGCGCGTCGAGGCCCGAGCGGACGATCGCGTGCGTCTGCCCGCCGCAGACCTCCATGATCGTCCAGGGGCGGCCGGCGCCGGGTCGCACGGCCGCGCGGATCGCGGCGACGAGGCCCTGCGCGAGGCCCGGGTCGCGGTACTCGTCGACGTGCCTCACGGCGCCCCCGCCGCCGGCCGGCCCGGCGGGATGACCGGCGCCTCGCCGGCGGCCGCCCGGGCGGCCTCGGGGCCGGGTCCCGCC
>JANJTH010000604.1 GCA_024711205.1 Planctomycetota bacterium
GCGCTCGTGGCCGCCGCCGTCGTCGCCGGGACCTGGGCCGAGCGCCCGCCGGTCGCGCGGGGCGTCCTGTGCGGGCACGCGCTCGGGCTCGCGCTCACCCTGAGCTGGCTCCTGGGCGCGCTCCTCACCTTCGACGGCCCGCCCGGCCGCCTCGTGCTCTGGACGGCCGGGCTGTGGCCGCTGCGGCTCGTGGTCCTCGCCGCGGGGCTGCTCGGCGCCACGAACCTCCTGGGCGTCGACGTGACGGCGCTCTTCGGCGCCTTCGCGCTGACCCACGTCGCGGGGCTCGTCGTCGAGGGCTGGGCCCTCTCGGCGCTCACGGCCCTGACGTCCGCGAGGCCCGGCCCGGCGCCCGGCCCCGCCGAGCCGCCGGCGCCTGGTCGCTCAGGTTGACCGCCCCGGGCCCTCGGCTATCATTCGGCGCTTCCAGGCGACGTAGCTCAGTCGGTTAGAGCGGCGGCTTCATAAGCCGTAGGTCGCCGGTTCAAGTCCGGCCGTCGCTAACTCCGGGGCGCCATGCGGTCACGCGTGGCGCCCCGCAGGCTTTTTGCCCCTACCGGCCCGCGACCCGCCGGTCGGCGCTCGTGGCGGCGACCTCGTCGTCCGCGTCGTCGCGTAGGAGCAGGTAGTAGAGCCGGCCCTCGGAGAGCGTGCGGCCCGCGGCGCGCCCGGCCTCGTCGCCGATCCCCATGTAGACGTCGCAGCGGCCGGGCGCGCGGATCGCGCCGCCGGCGTCCTGGTCGACGACGACGCGGCGCACGCGCGTCGGGCTCGCCGCGGGGCCGCCCGGGAGCACGGTGTCGATCAAGCAGGGGGCGCCGCGCGGGAAGATCGCCTTGTCGGTCGCGATCGAGCGCCCGGCGAGCACGGGCTCGTTGAGGCAGCCGAGCGGGCCGCGGCCCGCGCCCTCCTGGAAGAACACGTAGCGGCGGTTCGTGGCCGTCATGGGCCCGAAGTCCTCGGGGTGGGCGCGGAAGTGGTCGATCAGCGACTTCAGGCTGAGCTGGTCGCGGCGGAGCTTGCCCTGGCGCACGAGCTCGGCCCCGACCGAGGCGTAGGCGTGCCCGTTGTTGCCCGCGTAGCCGACCTCGAACGTCTCGCCGGACTCGAGCCGCAGGACGCCCGAGCCCTGGACCTGGAGCACGTAGGCCTCGAACGGGTCGGCGAGCCAGGCCAGCTCGAGGCCCTCGAGGTCGCCCGAGCCGAGGAGCGTCGCGCGGTCGGGGTAGGCGGCGTCGACGGTGCCGTCGGGCCGCAGGCGGCCGAGCGTCTCGCCCGTGCGCGGGTCCTTCACGTGGTCGGGCGGCAGGCGGTGGATCGGGAACTGGAAGCGCCCGCCCGGCTCGCGCGCGGCGTCGAAGATCGGCGTGTAGTAGCCGGTGAAGAGCACCGTCCCCTGGTCGTCGCAGCCGACCGACGTGTAGAGGTCGAACCGGGCGCGGACGGCCGCCTCGACCTCGGCGTCGGACGCCGGCCCGCGGCAGAGCGCGAGCAGCGCCTCGGCGCTCGCGAGGGCGCGGCCGTGCTCGACGCCGCTCACGGGGAAGAACCCGCGCGAGGACGGCTTCGAGAGGTAGCGCACGCTGCCCTCGAGCGCGCGCGCGAGCTCGGCGCGGTCCTCGAGGGCCCCCGCGAGGTCGGGCCACTCGCCCGCCGGGAGCTTGCGGAGCGCGTGCGCGCCCGGCGGGAGCTCGCGCCCGTAGTCCTTGGTCGGGGCCGCGGGCCGGCTCGCGACCGTCCGCGCAGGGAGCGGCTGGACCTGCACGCACCCGGCGAGCAGGCCCGGCGCCGCGAGCGTCCCCGCGAGGGCGGCCCTGCGCACGAACCGGGCGGCGCGCGCGGCGAGGTCCGCGGGCGCGTGGCGCGACCCCTGCGTCTGGCGCGGCCCTCGCGCGGTCCGGAAGTCGGTCATGGGCGGTCGCCTCCCCGTCCGCTCTTCGGCGGGGCGGGCGGGTCGACTTGAGCGCGCGCGGGCCGCGCCCCGTCCTCCGGGGGCGGCGGCCCGAGCCCGGCGCGGGCGCGCTCGAGCAGCTCGCGGACCGTGGGGGCCCAGGGGGCGCGGGGCGCGAGCGTGAGCGAGCGCTCGTAGTCGCGGGCCGCGCCGGCGTGGTCGCCCGCGTCGAGCCGGACGTCGGCGCGGTTGGCGAGCGTCAGCGGGTCATGGGGGGTCAGGGCGAGCGCGCGGTCGAGGTCCCGGAGGGCCGCCTCGAGGTCGCCCAGGCGGCGCCGCGCGAGGCCGCGCCGTCGCAGGGCGGTCGGGAGCCCGGGCGCGAGCTCGAGGGCGCGGTCGTACTCGGCGATCGCGCCCAGGAGGTCGCCCTGGAGCGCCAGGACGTAGCCGCGCTGGTCGTGGACCCTGGGGTCCCCGGGGGCGAGCGCCATGGCGCGGTCGAGGTCGGCGTGCGCGCCCGCGGCGTCTTCGCGCTGGGCGCGCCCGGCGGCCCGGTCGAGCAGCCCGCGCAGGCTGCGCGGCTCGAGCGCGAGCGCGCGCTCGAGGTCGAGGAGGGCGAGGTCGAGCGCGCCCTGCTCGGCCAGGACCTCCGCGCGGGTCAGGCGGTGCTGCGCGGCCTCGGGCGCGAGGGCGACGGCGCGGGCGGCGGCCGCGAGCGCGCCCTCGAGGTCGCGCCGGAGGCCGAGCGCGCGCGCCCGCCCGTCGTGCGCGAGGGCGCTCGAGGGGTCGAGCGCGACGGCGCGGTCGAACTCGCGGAGCGCGCCCGTCGCGTCGCCCAGCTGGAGGCGGCTCGAGCCGCGCATGCGGCGCGTCGTCGGGTCCTCCCGGCCGAGGGCGAGCACGCGGTCGAGGTCGGCGAGCGCGCCCTCGTGGTCGCCCAGGTCGGCGCGGAGCGCGGCGCGCACCTCGGGCAGGTGGGGGTTCGCGGGGTCGAGCGCGACGGCGCGGTCGAGGTCGCCGAGCGCCCCGCGGAGGTCGCCGAGCCGCTCCCGGACCCGTCCGCGGTGCAGCCAGCCCAGGGCGTTCTCGGGGGCGAGCGCGACGGCGCGGTCGAGGTCGCCGAGCGCCCGCGCGTGGTCGCCGAGGAGGCTCGCGGCGAGCCCGCGCCCGCGCAGGGCCGTCGCGTCGTCGGGGGCGAGCGCGACGGCGCGCTCGAGCGCGGCCAGGGCTCCGGCCGCGTCGTCGGCCTCGAGCCGGGCGCGGCCCTCGGCGATCAGCGCGTCGAGCTCGGGGCGCCACGACGGCGCCGGACG
>JANJTH010000627.1 GCA_024711205.1 Planctomycetota bacterium
GCGCTCGTGAGCGCCCGCGGGGCGCTCGGAGGGCGCGAGGACGGCAGGGCCGACCTCGCGCTCGAGCACGCCGCCGCCTTGTACGACCTCGAGGACGGCCGCCCCGCCGAGGCGATCGAGCGCCTCACCGCCCTCGTCGCGCGGCCGCTCGCGCCCGCGCTCCAGGCGGAGCTCGAGGTGGATCGCCTGGAGGCCCTCGCGCGGGCGGGCGACGAGGGGGCCGCGCGCGCGGGGCTGCGGCGGCTGACCCGGGCCAGCCTCGCGCCCCGGCTGCACGAGCGCCTGGCGCGCCTCGAGGCCTGGCTCGAGCCGGGCGAAGGGGCCGGGGCCCTCGTCGTGCAGCCCGGACCCGCCTGCGGCGCGGCGCTCCAGCTCCGTGACGGTCGCCCCACGACGAGGGACGAGGCCTCCCTCGTCGTGGGCGGACCGACGGCGGCCCGCGTGCGCCTCACGTTCGACCTGGCGCTCGTCCCGCCGGACGCCAGGGACCTCCGCGCGCGGCTCGTCATCTCGTCTCCGCCGGGACGACCTCGCGCGACGCTCGCGGTCCGGGCCCTGGTCGGGCCGGCCGACGCCCCGCGCGGCGGGCCCGAGGGCCTCGCGACGCTCGCGCTCGGCCCCGACGGCGGCGTGGTCGACGTGTCGTTCGCGCTGCGCCCGCGTCCCTCGAACGCGCCGTGGCTGCTCGCCGTCGAGCTGGGTCCGGCCGAAGGGACCCGCGTCGGGGCGCCCTCCGTCGCCGTCGAGGGCCCGGCCCGCCCGCGGCAGCAGGATCGGCCGGCGCTCGTCGTGACCTGGAGCGAGGGGGGCCGGCCGCCCCTGCACACCGATCGAGGCCCGCTCATGCGAGCCGTCGCTGCGCGACGCCGGCTCGAGGCGGGCCCGCGCGATCCCGCCGCGCGCGACGCGGCCCGGTTCGTGGGCCGCGCGCGGCACCAGCGCGGCGTGGAGGCCCGCCGGGCCGGCGAGCTCGAGGTCGCCCTCGAGGACCTCGAGCTCGCGGGTGAGGTCGCCGTACCCTTCCGCCCGCGTTCGGGGGTCGCCCTCCGGGCGGAGCTGGCGACGCAGCTCGGCCGCGGGCTCGACGCGGCGCGGGTCGACCTGCGCGAGCACCTGCTCCTGTTCGGCGACGACGTGGGCGCGTGGGACGCGCTCTCCGCGCTCGAGGTGCGGGCGGGCCGCCCGTGGGCGGCGGCGCTCGCGGCGCGCGAGGTCGCCCGGCGCCCGCCCGCGGGCGAGGCGGGGGCGGGCTCGTTCCTGGGCGGCGTCGAGGCGAGCCGCTGGGCGCAGGCCGCGGCCCTCCTCGCCGCGGCCGGGGACGAGTCGAGCCTGGGACCACCGGACGCCATCCGGGCGCGGCTCGCGCGGACGATCGGCGCGACGCGGGCGAGCCTCGCGCGGACGGCCGGCGCGACGACCGCGCCCGGCGGCACGCCCCCCGACGTCGCGGCGCCGTCGCCTGCGACCGCCGCGGCGCGGGCGGCGCTCGCGCTGCTCGACGCCCCCGGGCTCGCGACGACGGTGGACCTGGCCCCCGAGGTCGCAGCGGCCGCGCTCGAGGCCGCGGCCGGGGCCGGGCGCTGGGACCTGGCCGCGGCCGCGGCCGCGGACCTCACGCAGCGGGCCCCTGCGCTGCTTCGTCCGCTCCCGCTCCAGGCGCTGGCGCTGGCCGGGCGGCGCGACGTGGCGCGGGCGGCCGCCGCGGCCGCGCTCCTGGCGGCCCGGTCCGACCTCGACTTCCGCGGCGGCTGGGCCGACGCCCAGCTCTTCCAGGCGCTCCTCGACGAGCCGGAGTAGGCGCCGACGGCGCGCGCGGAGCCCCGCGCGCGCCGTCGGTCCGCGCCCGACCGGGTCAGCCGCTCGCGGGGCCGTCGGGCCCCCGGCGCGCGGCCTCGTCCGCGAGCGCGCGCAGGCGCGGCCCCTCGAGGCGATACGGCCGCCAGGCCGCGAGCTCCCGGAAGCCGAGCCGGTCGTAGAAGTCGCGGGCCGGGTTCCATTCGAGCACGCTCAGGTCGAGCCGCGCCCAGCCGCGGGCGACCGCGCGCGCGGCCAGGCCGGCGACCAGCGCGCGGCCGACGCCGCGCGAGCGCGCCCAGGGCTCGACCCAGAGGTCCTCGAGCCACAGGCCGGGGCACCCCTCCCACGTCGAGTAGGTGCGGAACCACAGCGCGAGCCCGGCCGGGTGCGCGCCCGCGAACGCGAGGAGCGCGCCGAAGGCGGGGTCGGGGCCGAAGCCGTCGCGCAGGTAGTCGTCGCGCGTGGCGCGCACGGCCTCGGGCTCGCGCTCGAACCGCGCGAGCGCGTGGACGAACGCGAGCACCTGCTCGACGTCGGCGGGGGTCGCGTCGCGGACGACGAGCGCGCCGTCGCCGGCCGGCGGGTGCAGGTCGTCGGCCAGCTTGGGGTCGACGCCGGGGTCTCGCGTCACGTGGGCCTCCGCGGCGATCGTGCCACGCCCGGGCGCCGGCGCCTCCGGCCCCTGCGAGGTCGGGCCGCGAGTAGACTCCGCGCGTGCCCCGACCGCCCGAGGTCTCGCAGGTCGCGCGGAGCCTGCCGGGCGCCGTCTACTCGGCGTTCGCCGAGCGGCTCGCGCGCCACGCGGGCGAGACCTACCCGCTCCACGTGGGCGACACCTGGCTCGAGCCGCCGGCCAGGTGCCGGGTGAGCGACCTCGACCGACCGGGGCTGCACCGTTACGCGCCGCCGGCGGGCCTCCCCGCGCTCGTCGACGCGCTCGTCGAGCGCGAGCGGACCCGCGGCGGCGCGGCCTGCGAGCGCGCGAACGTCCTGCCCACGGTCGGCGCGACGGGCGGGCTCGCCGCGGCCGTCGCGACGCTCGCCGGGCCCGGCGAGGAGGTGCTGCTCGCGGCGCCCTACTGGCCGCTGATCGCGGGGATCGTCCGCGCGGCCGGCGCGACGCCGGTTCCCGTGCCGCTCGTGGGCGCGCCCGAGGACGGGGCGCCGACGGACCCCGCGGGCGTCGTGGCGGCCGTGCGCGCGCGGATCACGCCGCGGACGGTGGCGCTCTACGTGAGCTCGCCGGGGAACCCCACGGGCCGGGTCCTGCCGCCCGCCTGGCTCGAGGCCCTCGTCGGCGCGGCGCGCGAGGCCGACCTGTGGGTCCTCTCGGACGAGGTCTACGAGGACCACCGCTACGCGGGCCCCGAGCACGTGCCCGTGCGGGCGCTCGCGCCGGAGCGGACGATCACCGCGCGCTCGTGCTCGAAGGCGTGGGGCATGGCCGGCCTGCGCTGCGGCTGGCTCGTGGGCCCCGAGGCCGTGATCGCGGCGATCCGGGGCGTCACGACGCACGCGGTGTACGGACCGCCGACGCCCGCGCAGGAGGTGGCCGCGCGCGCGCTCGCCGGGCCCGGCGACGCCTGGGCCGCGGACGCGCGCGCTCGCTACGCGCAGGTCGGCCGCGAGGCGGCGCGGCGCCTCGGCGTGCCGGCCCCCGAGGGCGGGACGTTCCTCTGGCTCGACGTGCGACCGGCGCTCGCCGGCTCGGAGGGCGGGCTCGATGCGCTCCTCGCGCGCTGCGTCGACCGGGGCCTCCTCGTCGCGCCCGGGCCCAGCTTCGGCCCGTTCCCCGGCCACGTGCGGGTGTGCTTCACGGCGACCCCGCCCGAGGTGACCCTGCGCGGGGTCGACGTCCTCGCGCAGGTCCTGGCCGAAGCGACCGGCCGCTGAACCCCCTCGGCCGTCATCCGCGCGCCCGGTCCACGGCACCGCCGCCCCCACGGGAGGTGCCGCATTGCGTCACTCCCCGCAGGGGTTGCCTTCCCGTCGGGCGGAATCCGCCCTTCAGGGTTCGGTTGTGCGTCGCGTCATCGGAACAGACTTCGCGGCAGATACTCGACTTGCGTCTGGCTTGCCGTGTGCTTTATGCAGCCCATGCACCGAATCCGCCTGCTCCTCACCTTCGCCTGCGTCGCCGCCGCCCTCGCCGCGAGCTGCGGGCCCGCGTCGCGGGACCACCACGACCACGGCCCGATCGCGGGCGGCTCGGCCCAGGGGCTCGTCACGAACACCGGGCGGCTCCTCGTCGAGGTCGACCACGTCGCCGACCGGACGCCGTCCGCGGGGGCGCTGGCGCTCCTGCGCCAGCGGCTGCTCGACCGGGGCAACTGGTCCGCGGTGGACGTCGTGCTCGACGGCAAGCTCCCGCGGCTCGACCGCGCCGAGCCGTGGCGCCTGAGCGACCTGCTCGCGCTCGAGGCCCGGCACCGGAGCGTCGCCGTGGGCGAGGGCGAGCAGGCGATCTACGTCGTCTACGTCGAGGGGCAGGGAGAGCCCGAGCTCGGGCACTGGCCGCTCGGCTGGGCCTACGGGCCGAACAGCATCGCGGTCTTCGTCGACCAGTTCGAGGAGGCGGCGGCCCTGAGCCACGGCGACCCCGAGCCCTGGGTCCTCGTCCACGAGACGGGGCACCTGCTCGGGCTCGTGGGGCTCGGCGCCCCGCAGCAGACCTTCCACGAGGACCTCACGCGCATGGGCCACTGCGCCGAGGCCGCGTGCGTCATGCGCCGCGCCGCCGACGCGCGCCACACCGACTTCGGCCCGCGCTGCCGCGAGGACCTGCGGGCGATCGGCGGCCGGTAGCCCGTCGCCCCGCGCGGGTCGCCCGGCCTCGACGCGGGGCCGAGCCGCTACTCGGGCAGGAACGGACCGGTGCGCCGCCAGGCGTCGTGGACGCGGCGGGCCGCGGCGGGGTCGCCGTGGTCAGGCACGCCATGGGCCTTCCCCCAGGCGGTCGCGGCCAGGGCCTGGAGCGCGACCCAGTGCGGGAGGGCGTCCGCCCCCGCGCGGGGGTTCAGCTCGACCGCGAGGAGCGGGACCACGACGTCGTCGCCGCGCGCCCGCAGCGCGCGCGCGGCGGGGTGGTCGAGGTAGGGCGCGATCGCGCTCACGTGGGCGATCGCGCGGCAGTGGGCCCGCCAGCCCGCGAGCTCGGCCCGCGCCCGCGCGACCCGCTCGGGCCAGCGCTCGAGCCGGAGGAGGACGCGCTCGCCGCCCGCGGCCTCCGGGGCCACGAGCTCGAGCGCCGACACGCCAGGGGGCAGCGGCGGGAACGCGAGCACCCAGCGCTCGAGGCCGCGCTCGGCCGACCGACCCGCCGGCCACGCGTGCAGCGCGCGCGGGCGCTGCGCGAGCCCGTCGCCACCGTCGCAGCGCAGGCGCGCGCGGGCCAGGTCGGGAGCAGGCGGCGCGACGTCCGGCGCGCCGTGCGCCGGCGGGACGAGGCGCTCGAGCACGAGCCACAGCCCCGGCCCGTCCGTCGCGTAGGCCGCCGCATGGCGGAGCAGCACGTCGACGGCGCGCCAGGCGCGGCCTCCCCCTGCCTCGGGCTCGGCGCGCGCCGCCCACAGGCCGAGCCGCCAGCCCTCGAGCCCGGGCGCCGCCTCGCCCTCGACGGCCCACCCCGCCTGGGCCGGGGCCGCCTGGGCCTCCGCCCGCTCCGGGAGGGGCCCGGCCAGCGCCGCCCCCACGAGCCCCGCCCCGACCATCGCTCCGACCGCCGCCCCGACGCGCGCCCGACCGCCGTCCATCCCGCCTCCTCGCGCGGGCAGCCTACGGCGCGCCGCGCGCCGGGCGGTGCACGCGAGATGCAAAGGTCGCCCGGGCGCTCAGCGCCGGGCGGCCTGCTTCTCGAGCACGAAGTTGAGCAGGAGCTGCTGGAGCGCGAAGCCGTCGCCCGACTCGTCGGCCTGGCTGTGGAAGTGGCTGATCACGTGGAGCACGCGCCCGGTCGGCCGCGCCGACTCGGCGCCGCCGCGCCCGCCGCGCCCGCCCGCG
>JANJTH010000647.1 GCA_024711205.1 Planctomycetota bacterium
GCCGGGTCGGGGGGCGCGCGGCCCACGATCAGGAGCGGCGCCTGCGCGGCGGCCGCGCGCGCGACGGCGCCGGGCGCGAGGAACCGGGCCGCGTGCCAGGGGGCCGGCCGCCCGGCCTCGTCCGTGATCGGGGCGTCGAACGCCCCGCCGAGCACGACCACGAGGTGCCCCGCCGCCGCGGCCGCGAGCACCGCCTCGGTCCGGCCCGCGGCCGCGGCCTCGAGCGGGAGGTGCCCGTAGTAGGACACGTCCCACACCGAGAGCGTCAGCCCGAGCCGCGCCGCGAGCGCGCGCCACCCCTGGAGCACGCGCCGCTCGACGGCCTGGTGGGCCACGAGGACGAGCCCGGGGGTCGCGGGCGGGCGCCAGCGCGCCGCGACGCGCACGGGCACGCGCCGGCGCTCGACCGCCCGCAGGTCGTCGGGCGCGCGGTCGCGCCGCCCGAGCAGGACGTCGACGGCGAGCTCCCCGCCCGCGTAGAGCGGGGCGTCGGCCCCGAGCCCGAGCGTGACCCAGCGCCGGGCCACCTCGCCCGGCCCGAGCGCGGGCAGGTCCCAGGTCCACGCGTCGCGCCCGAGGTCCGTCGCCCGCTCGGCGTCGTCGCGGAACGCGAGCTGCCGCGCCTCGAGCGTCCGGGCCTCGTAGCCGAACGCCAGGCGGACCCCGCGGCGGCGCCCGGGCTCGGGCGGGAGCCCCCGCGCGTCGCACCAGGCGTCGACCTCCGCGCCGAGCGGCCGCGTGGACAGGTTCTCGACCTCGAGCAGGACGCGCCGCGTCTCCCCGGGGCCGAGCGCGCTCACGAACCGCAAGGGCCGCACCCCGACGGGGAACCCGAGCGGGAAGGTCGTCGTCCGGTCGTGCTCGGGGTGGTCGCGCCGCGCGTTCACGACGTGCGCGCGCGGGCCCACGAGGCCCTCGTCGGACCAGCGCGTGTTCGCGACGACGACGGCGCCCGTGTCGACGTCGGGGATCCGGAACCGGAGCGCGCCCGGCAGGCCCAGCGACTGCCCGGGCTCGAGGGCGTGGGGCAGGCGGAGCGGCTCGGACGGCTCGCTCACGTTGCGCGTCAGCGGCAGGTAGACGCGCGTCTCGTGGAGCACGGGCGGCGGCGTCGGCATGCCGCCCCGGTTCGCGTGCACGAGCGAGGTCACGTGCACGACCTCGGCGGGCTCGAGCACGCCGTCGCCGTCGTCGTCGCCGATCGCGAACGCCGTGAGGTGCAGGCGGTAGCGGTCGCCGTGCGCCGCGTCGCCGACGAGCCAGCGCACCTCGCCCGGCGCCCCGTCGCGCCCCGGCGTCACGCCCGCGAACCCCGGGTGCCCGTCGGCGCCCGGGGAGCCGTCCGAGCCGCCGGAGTTCCCGCCGCAGGCGTCCTCGCCCGAGCCGCAGCTCGAGTGCGACGCGCCGCCGTCGCCCCCTGGCCCGCCGCGACCCCCGGCCCCGTTCACGCCGGGCGCGCCGCCCTGGCCGCCCGCCGCGTCCGGGAGGAGGTAGAGGAGCAGGTGCGTGTCCTCGGGGGCCACGCGGATCGTGAGCGCGCCGCCGTCGCCCCCGCGCGCCCCGCTCGTGGCGGGGCCGCCGTCGCCGCCGTCGCCGCCCCGCCCGCCGTCGCCACCCGACCTGCTGCACGTCGCGTCGGCGCCGTCGCTCCCGGGGCTCCCGTCGGCGCCGTGCCCGCCGTCTCCGCCGCGCCCGCCGTCGCCGCCGCGCGTCACGAGGTGGAGCTCTCCCTGCTCGTCCGCGTCGAACTCGAGCGGGCGGAGCGGCACGGCCGCCGGGGCGGGCAGGTCGACGGGGCGCGGCGACACCTGGCTCCCCGTGACGCGGAAGCGCCCGGGCCGGACGCGGCCCTCGGCGTCGCGCAGGGCGGTGAGGCGGAGGTCGAACGCGCCCCCGTGCTGCCCCGGCGTCGCGGGCCCCGCCTGCCCGCCGTGGCCCCCGGGGTAGGCGCCCGGGGCGCCCGGGGCGCCGTCGGTCCCTCGCGGCCCGCGCACGTCGTAGGCGGCCGGCAGGTCGCCCGCGCGGACGGCCAGCGCGGCGGCCACGGACGCGCCGAGGGCCCCGGCCAGCGCGGCGCAGGGGCGTCGGCTCACGCGCGCGCGCTCACGGGCGCTCCTCGAGGACGGGCGCCCGGAACCCGAGCCACGGGTAGAAGACGAACGGCAGGACCGCGAGCCCGACCCCGAACCCGACGCCCTTCCCGAACCGCTTCGCCAAGGAGACGGAGACCGCGAACAGCCCGATCACCTGGAAGCAGGGCAGGTGCAGCACGATCGCCCACGGGTTCACCGGCTCGCCCGCGGCCCGCGCGAAGCACACGGCGTTGTAGACGGGCACGAAGATCGACCAGCCGGGCTGGCCGGCCTTCTCGAAGGTCCGCCAGATCCCCGCGAGCATGAGGAGGAACAGCGCCAGCTCGAGCGCCCAGATCGAGAGCGGGAGGAGGTCCTGCACCCGCGCAGTATACGGAGCCGGGCCGGGGGCGCGCCCCGCCTCGCCCGCGCGCTCCGGAACGAGGCGGGGCGGCGCGCCGTCCCCGGCCCGCCGCCCCGCCCCGTGACCCGCCGAGGCCCCGCGCCTCGCTCAGCTCGAGGCGGCCTGCGCCGGCTCGACCGCCGTGAACTTGAGCTTCTTGTTCTCGGGGTCGTGCTCGACCAGGATCTTCCGCTTGCCCTCGAACGCCCCGCGCAGGAGCTCCTCGGAGAGCGGGTCCTCGAGGAACTGCTCGACGGCGCGGCGCAGCGGCCGCGCCCCGAACTCCTGGTGCCAGCCCTTGTCGATCAGGAACTCGGTCGCCTCGTCCGTGATCTCCATGCTCAGCTCGCGCTGCTCGGCGATCCGCTTGGCGACCTTGCCGATCTCGAGCTTGACGATCTGGCCCAGGTCCTCGCGCGTGAGCTGCCGGAACACGACGATGTCGTCGAGCCGGTTGATGAACTCGGGCCGGAACTCCTTCTCGAGCTCGGTCATGAGCTGCTGCTTCATGACGTCGTAGCTGCGCTCCTCGTTGTCGGCGTGCTGGATCAGGCCGAACGGGGCCTTGTTCTTGATGATGTCCGAGCCGATGTTCGAGGTCAGGATCAGGATCACGTTGCGGAAGTCGACGTGCCGCCCGAAGCTGTCGGTCAGCTTCCCCTCCTCCATGATCTGGAGGAGCATGTTGAACACGTCGTGGTGGGCCTTCTCGATCTCGTCGAAGAGCACCACGGCGTAGGGCCGGCGGCGGATCTTCTCGGTGAGCTGCCCGCCCTCCTCGAAGCCGACGTAGCCCGGGGGCGCGCCCACGAGCCGCGACACGTTGTGCTTCTCCATGTACTCGGACATGTCGATCTGCACGAGGGCCTCCTCGCGGTCGAACATGAACTTCGCGAGCGCCTTGGCGAGCAGCGTCTTGCCCACGCCCGTCGGCCCGAGGAAGATGAACGAGCCCATGGGCCGCAGCGGGTCCTTGAGGCCCGAGCGCGAGCGGCGCACGGCCTTGGCGATCGTCTTGATCGCCTCGTGCTGCGAGATCACCATCTTGTGCAGCTCGTCCTCCATCTGGAGGAGGCGGTCGGCCTCGCCCTTCTCGAGCCGCGTGAGCGGGATCCCGGTCATCTTCGAGACGGTCTCGGCGATCATGTTCTCGTCGACGACGCCGCCCGACTCCTTGTTCGCCTCGCGCCACTCGCGCTTGGTCTGCTCGCGCTTCTTCTTCAGCTTGTCGGCCTTGTCGCGCAGCGCGGCCGCCCGCTCGAAGTCCTGGCCGGCGACGGCCTCCTCCTTCTCCTTCTCGAGCTTCTTGATCTCCTCCTCGATGTCCTTCATGTCGGGCGGCGTGCGCATGGACTTCATGCGGAGCCGCGCGCCGGCCTCGTCGAGGACGTCGATCGCCTTGTCGGGGAGGAAGCGGTCGGTGATGTAGCGCGAGGACATCTCGACCGCCGCCTCGAGCGACTCGTCGGTGTACTGCACGCGGTGGTGGGCCTCGTACTTGTCGCGCAGGCCCTTGAGGATCTCGACCGCCTCGTCCTTCGAGGGCGGGTCGACCGTGATGCTCTGGAAGCGGCGGGCGAGCGCGCCGTCCTTCTCGATGTATTTGCGGTACTCGTCGAGCGTGGTCGCGCCGATGCACTGGACCTCGCCGCGCGAGAGCGCCGGCTTGAGCACGTTGCTCGCGTCGATCGCGCCCTCGGCGCCGCCCGCGCCGACGAGCGTGTGGAGCTCGTCGATGAACAGGACGACGTTCTTGACCCGGCGGACCTCGGTCATGACCGCCTTGATCCGCTCCTCGAACTGCCCGCGGTACTTCGTGCCGGCCACCATCATGGCGAGGTCGAGCACGACGATCCGCTTCTCGCGGAGGATCTCCGGCACGTTGCCCTTGATGATGTCCTGCGCCAGGCCCTCGACGATCGCCGTCTTGCCGACGCCGGGCTCGCCGAGGAGCACGGGGTTGTTCTTGGTCCGGCGCGAGAGGATCATCGTGACCCGCTCGATCTCGTCCTTGCGCCCGATCACCGGGTCGAGCTTGCCCTCGCGGGCCAGCTCGGTGAGGTCGCGCCCGAACGCGTCGAGGGCGGGGGTCTTGCTCTTCTTGGACGCCTTGTCGCCGCCGCTGGCCCCGCCCGGCGTCGCATCGCTGTTGTTCGACATGTCGGCTCCTAGGAGTTCGAGCACCTCTTCGCGGACCTCCTCGAGCTTGAGCCCGAGGTTCATGAGCACCTGGGCGGCCACGCCCTCGTTCTCACGGATCAGGCCGAGCAGGAGGTGCTCCGTCCCGATGTAGTTGTGGCGCAGGTTCGTGGCCTCCTCGGACGCCAGCTCGAGCACCTTCTTGGCCCGCGGCGTGAAGGGGAGCTGCCCGAGCGCCTGCATGGCGGGGCCGTCCTGGACGATCTTCTCGACCTCGGCCCGGATCTTGTCGGGGTCGATGTCGAGGTTGCGCAGCACGTTCGCCGCGACGCCCGAGCCCTCCTGGATCAGGCCGAGCAGGATGTGCTCGGTCCCGATGTAGGAGTGGTTGAACCGCTGGGCCTCCTGCCGGGCCAAGCCCATGACCTTGCGCGCCCTGTCGGTGAAGCGGTCGAACATCGGTGTCTCCTGGCGGTCAGTTCAGGCGGGCGAGCTTGCCGCGCACGAAGGCGGCCCGGTGCTCGTCGCGCGCCGGCGTGTCGAGCTCGCGCCCCGCGAGCTTCTGCAAGTGCGCCGGCTGGGTGAGGATGAACAGCTCGTTCACGGCGGCGAGCGTCACGCCGCCGATCAGGCCCAGGTCGACGCCGACGCGCAGCGCCGAGAGGTACTCCATGGCCTCCTCGCTCGTGAGCAGCCGCGCCCGCTCGAGCATACCGTAGGCCCGCCAGATGCGGTCCTCGATGCCCGCGCGATGCTCGGCGAGGAGCTTGCGGCGCCAGTTGCGCTCGAAGGCGACGATGTGCGGCACGTAGTCGGCGACGGCGCGCAGCGTGTCCTCCTCGGTCCGGCCGAGGGTCGCCTGGTTCGAGATCTGGTAGAAGTCGCCGAGCGCCTGCGTCCCCTCGCCGTAGAACCCGCGGACCGCGAGGTTGATCTTGCTCACGGCGTGGAGCACCTTGTCGACCTGCTTCGTCCACACGAGCGCGGGCAGGTGCAGCATGACGGACACGCGCATGCCGGTGCCCACGTTCGTCGGGCAGGCGGTCAGGTAGCCGAGCTCGGGCGAGAACGCGAAGTCGATCGCGCCCTCGAGCCGGCGGTCGGCCGCGAGGATCTCGGCCCAGGCCTCGTCGGGCGCGAGCCCCGCCCGGAGCACCTGCACGCGGAGGTGGTCCTCCTCGTTGACCATGACCGAGAGGACGCCGCCCGGGCCGACGGCCACGCCGCGGGCCCCGCGGCCCTGCGCGAGGTCGCGCGAGATCACGTGCCCCTCGACGAGGCACTGCCGGTCGACCGGGGTCGCGGCCTCGAGGTCGTGGTAGACGGGCGCGTCGAGGCAGGCCCCGAGCTTCTCGCGCAACGAGTGCTCGAGCGCGGCCTTGCGGCGCTCGTCGATCCGGCCCAGGAACGGGTAGTCGGCCACGTTCCGCGCCAGGCGGATCCGCGTGCTCATGACCACGTCGCCCTCGGGGCCCCCGGCCGAGAGCCACTCCCCGAGCGTCCCCGGCTCGCGCCCGCTCACGCGGTCCGCGTCCCTTCGGTCTGCTCGAGCGCGCGGATCTTGTCGCGCAGCTCGGCCGCGCGCTCGTACTCCTCGCGCTCGACCGCCAGGGTCAGGTCGCGCTGGAACGCCGCGATCAGCTTCTCGCGGTCGACCCGCGCGCCCACGTTGCGCGGCATGCGGCCGACGTGCTGCGGGGTCGTCCCGTGGATCTTCTCGAGCAAGGGCACGAGGCCGGCCCGGAAGTGCTCGTAGCAGCCGGGGCAGCCGAGCCGCCCCGTCGCCTTGAACTCGGAGAACGGCAGCCCGCAGCGCGCGCACGGCTCCGCGAGCCCCGCCGGGAGCGCCGCCTCGGCCGCGGGCTGACCCTTCGCCGGTCCGCCCTGGATCGCGCCGAGGAACTCCTTGACCGAGAACTGCGACTTGGCGGCGCTGACGAAGTCCTTGCCGGGGAGCCCCTTCTGCTGGGCGCACGCCTCGCAGAGGTGGGTCTCCTTCTTGTGCTTCTGCACGATCTCCGTCAGGTGGACGGTCGCGAGGTTCTGGTTGCACGACTCGCAGATCACCGGCCGGTCGACCTCTTCGCAAGCCGTTGCCCTGACTGGAGTTACGTCATGGCGCTCGCGCCGAGACGATACCAGGGCTCCCGGGGGGTGTCAAGCGACCGGGCCTGCGGAGGGCCGGCGCCCTGGCCCCCCGCGGGGCGCGCCGCAAGCGACGCACTGGCTTGACACCCCGCGGCCGCCCCCTAGACTACGCGCCGAGCAGTTCGAGGTCGTCGGCCACGGACGCGTCGGGACGCGGTGGGGTTCGCTCCAGGCGAGCCCCACCGTTCGTTTCACGCCGGCCGCCGGAGTCGTCACATGAGCAACGGCATCAAGGGTAGCGAGATCCTCCGCATCGTCGACGCGCTCCATCGCGAGCGCGGCGTCGACAAGGAGATCATCTTCGCCGGCATCGAGGCCGCGCTGCTCTCGGCCGCGAAGAAGAAGCTCGGGCTGAACAAGAACATCGTGATCGAGATCAGCCGCGACACCGGCGAGATCACGGCGCTCGACGGCGAGCAGCCGCTCGAGGACCTCGAGAGCCTGGGGCGCATCTCGGCGCTCACGGCGAAGCAGGTCATGATCCAGAAGATCCGCGAGGCCGAGCGCGACGTCGTCTACGACGACTACATCCGCCGCGTCGGCACGCTCGTCACGGGCACGGTCCAGCGCTACGAGCGCCCGAACGTGATCGTCAGCCTGGGCAAGACCGAGGGGATCATCCCCTGGCGCGAGCAGGTCCAGGGCGAGACCTACAACCCGGGCGAGCGGATCAAGTGCCTGATCCTCGAGGTCAAGAAGGTCGGGCAGCGGGTGCGGATCGTGCTCTCGCGCGCCCACCCCGACCTGCTCCGCCACCTGTTCGAGCTCGAGGTCCCCGAGATCCAGGAGCGGATCATCGAGATCAAGGCGCTCGCCCGCGACCCGGGGCACCGGGCGAAGGTCGCCGTGCAGTCGATCGACAGCAAGGTCGACTGCGTGGGGGCCTGCGTGGGGATCCGCGGCTCGCGGATCAAGAACATCGTCGACGAGCTGAACGGCGAGAAGATCGACATCGTCCGGTGGAACGACAACACCGAGACCTACATCATGAACTCGATGAAGCCGGCGATCGTGAACGCGATCGAGCTCGACTACGACGCGAAGCGGGCCAAGGTCTTCGTCGAGGAGGACCAGCTCTCGCTCGCGATCGGGCGGCGCGGTCAGAACGTGCGGCTCGCCTCGCGCCTGACCGGGTGGGCGGTCGACCTCGTGACGGGGACGCCGGACGCCTACGAGGAGCGGTTCCAGGTCGGGATCGACGCCGGTCAGCCGCCCGCGGCGCCGGCCGAGGGACAGCCCGAGGCCTCGGCGCCGTCGGGTGAGGGTGGCGCCCAGGGCTGACGCGGCCCCGGGCGGGTTGGTGGCCGGGCTCGCGCAGTTGCGAGCGGCCAGGCGGGCGCCGCGGCGCCCGCGGTCTCAGGAGGTTCGAGGTTGAGCACGTCCATGACCAAGGTCCGTCTCTATCACCTGGCCCAGGAGTGGGCGCTGCCGGCGCAGTCCATGCTGGAGGCGCTGCACGAGGCGGGGCGCCGCCTCAAGAGCCACTTCGCCGAGGTCGACCCCGAGGACGTGCCGCTCTACCACGAGATCATGACGCACGCCGGGCTGTTCGACCTGCCCGAGCCCGAGCCCGAGCCCGAGCCGCAGGTGGTCGAGGTGCCCGCGGCGCTGCCCGCCGAGCCCGCCCCGACGGCCGCCCCGGTCGAGGAGCCGCGGGCGGCGGGTGAGCCCGCCGCGGCGGCCCCTGTCGCCGCGGCGACCACGCCGCCTCCTGCCGCGCCGCAGGCCGCGCCCGCGCACGCGC
>JANJTH010000660.1 GCA_024711205.1 Planctomycetota bacterium
GCGCTCGTCGCGGGCGCCGCCTGGCGGCTCGCGCTGCGCGCGCCGGACCTGCTCCCGCCTGCCGCGCTCGAGGCCGCGCTCGCCCCGGGGCTCACGCGCCTGCGCTGGCGGGGCCGCTGGGACGTGCTCGCGCCCGCGGCCGCGGGCGAGCCCGTCGTCGTCGTAGACGGCGCGCACGACGAGGCCTCGCTGCGCGGCGTGGTCGCCGCGGCGCGCGCCCGGCTCGACCGCCCCCCGGCCGCGCTCTTCGCGCTCGCGCGCGACAAGGACCTCGCGCCCTGCCTCGACGCGGTCGCCGCGCTCGGCGGCCCGGTCGTGTGCTGCCGGACGGCCTCGCCGCGCGCCCGAGACCCGGCCGAGCTCGCGGCAGGACTGCGCGCGCGAGGCGCGGACGCCGAGGCCGTCCCCGACGCGGCCGCCGGGCTCGCGCGCGCGAGCGCGCGGGCCGCCGGAGGGGAGGGCCCGGGCGTGGTCCTGGCGCTCGGGTCGCTCTACCTCGCGGGCGAGGTCCTCGCGCTGCGCGGCGAGGCGTGCGAGCTGGCCTGGGACCCGGCGGGCTGACCCGTCAGCGCGCCTCGCCGACCTCGAGCTCGAGGACGAGCCCGCGGATCGTCCCGACCCACAGCGTCCCGCCGTCGGGGGCGAACAGGACCACGCCCGCGCGGTCGCCGATCGCGCCCAGGTCGAGCGCGCCCGCGAACGCGCCCGAGTCCGCGTCGAACACCTCGACCCACCCGTCGGCCGCGGCGGCGGCGACGTGACGCGAGGACGCCGCGACCGCGTGGGACGCCTGCGCGCGCGCGGGCCGCCGCGTGTAACGGACGACCGGCGCCTCCTGGCCGAGCGCCCAGCGGGCGAGGCCGCCCTCGCCCGACACGATCAGGTCGGCGCTCCCTGGCAGGAAGGCGACCCCCTCGGGCTCGGCGTCGAGCCGGTGCCAGACCGCGGGCTCGAGCCCCCGCTCCCCGGGCGCGCCTGCGAGCCGCCAGAGGACGGCCACGGGGCCCAATGCGTTGCGATTCCGCGCTCCAGTCGGCAGGAAGCTCTTGAAGCAGGCCGCCGCGAGGGGCTCTCGCGGGTGGAGCGCCGCCCCGGAGACGAGGGCCTCCGGGCCAGGGCGGTCGAGGCTGCTCGCCGCGTCGCTCGGGATCGCCCGCCAGGACACGCTCCCACCGGAGCTGCACGTGACGGCCTGGCCGCCGTCCGGCGCGACGGCGGCCGCCGAGAGCCGGGACAGGTGGTCGCCCCCCTCGGCGGCGGACTGGCCGAGCCACGCGCCCGTGCGCGCGTCGAACCGGACGACGATCGCGGGGCCGCGGGTGAGGAAGGCCACGACCTCGCGACCCGCCGCCGCGAAGCCGACCGCGCGGACGTATTCGCCGCGCGTCGGGATCGTGACGGGGGCCGCGTCGCCCACGAGGTCGAGCACGTGCACGCGGCTCGCGTGGTGCCCCTCGAACGTGCCGACCGCGAGACGACCGCCGTCGGGGGAGAGCGCGAGCGCGTGGATCCCCCGCACGGCCTCGAGGCCGGAGGTCACCTCGTGGAGGGCCGTCGCCCCCCGAGGGAGCGAGGCGAGCCCGATGTGTTGCCCGACGAGGACCTCCCCGGCGGGGGTCACAGCCAGCGCCGTGGGCGCCCCCTCCTCGGTCGTGGGCACGAGCGCCTCCACGCGCGGGGGCGCGAGCGTGACCGGCAGGAAGCCCCGGCTCGCCCCGACGACGAACGCAGGGGGGGCGGTGCGCCACCCGATCGCCCAGCCATCGGCGTGGACCTCGGGCAAGGAGGCCCGCGCGCCCGCGCGCAGGTCCCAGGCATGGAGCCGTCCGTCGCGGTCGAGGGCAGCGGCCCAGGCGCCCGCCGGGTCCACCGCCGCCGCGCGGAGGACATCCGGCTCGTCGGGCCGGCCCGGGCGCGTCTTCGGCAGGGCCTCCCCGGGGAGCGCCTGCTTCCGGTCCGCCTCGAGGTCGAGCAGCCAGGCGCGCTGCCCGGCGATGGCGAAGGCCCTCCCACCCGGGAGGGGCAGCGCCGCGGCCACCTCGTGGGCGAGTTCAACCCCGCCGGACGCCCGGACGAGCGCCCCGTCGCGCGCGACCCAGCGGGCCACCGTGCGCGACCAGGCGGCGAGCACGTGGCCCGCGCGGTCCGTGGCAGCGAGGGACACGACGCCCTGGGGGGTGTCCTCGGCCACCCGTTCGACCGCGAGGGGGCGCTCGGGCGCCGCGAGCGACCAGAGCTTGACCAGCCCGTCGCGCCCGGCGCTGACGACGAGCCCGTCGCCCGCGAACGCCACCCCGGTCACCCCGCGGTCGTGGGCGCGCCAGCCGCGTGCGACCTCGAGCGAGGGGAGATCGATCAGGTAGACGAACCCGGGCGCCTCGAGCCAGAGCTCGCAGGTGCCCACGAGCGCGGACCGCCCGTCGGGGGCCGCGGCGACCACCCGCGGGGCCGCCGCGACCTGGCCGCTCGGGGCGCCGAGGACCCGGCGGATCCGGAGCGGCCCCTTGCACGCGGCCTGGTGCGCCGCCCGCAGCCGATCGGCGACGATCGACCGCCCGAGGGCGCCGTCGGGCGCTCCGCCGCCGTCTGCGCCCTCGGGCCCGAGGGCGGAGCGGGCGGGCACGGGCGGCGCGGCCGGCGGAGCGCTCGGCGTCGTTCGGAGGGCGAACGCGGCGCCGGCGCCGGCGACGGCGCAAGCGAGCGCGGCGACGACGAGCAGGCCTCGCCCGCGGCGACCCGGGGCGCGCGCGCCCGGGGGCGCCCACCAGGCGGGGGCCGCCAGCGCGCCAGGGGGCGCGGGCGGGGGGCGGGCCGGCGGGGGCGTTGCGCGG
>JANJTH010000732.1 GCA_024711205.1 Planctomycetota bacterium
CCCGGGTCCTCCTCCGCCGTGAGGTCGCGGATCAGGTCGCGCGCCCGCGTCGCGGTCGGCACGAGCCGGGGCGTCGGCGCGGCGGCCGGGCCCTCGCCGGCTGCCCCGGTCGGACCGCCGGCGCCCCCTCCGGCCCCGGCCGCTGGGCCCGCCGGGCGGACCTCGACGATGTACCGGTTGATCCAGTCGGCCAGGCTCATGCTCGCCTCGCGCCCCCGCCGCCCGGGCGGCCAGCCGTCAGCCCGCCTCCTGCCGCAGCTCCATGAAGCGGTCGAGGACCTCCTCGCGGTCGAGCGAGACGAGCGCCGGCGGGAGGAACCGCCGGTCGGAGCACTCGAGGATCGCCGCGAGGATCTGCAGCTCGAGCGCCCGCAGCGGCAGGTTCGGCACGTAGTTGCTCGCCTCGAGCGTCAGGTCGGCGCGCGAGACCTCCTCGCGGCCCTCGATGTACGCGCGCCGCTTGGCGCGGATCAGGAGCGACTCGACCTCGGCGCCCGAGAGCCCGGCCCCGGCCAGGAACCCCGCGATCCGCTCGTCGACCGTGCGCACGTCGTCGTCGCCCTCGCCGTGCTCGTGGTCGTGGTCGTGCCCGCAGCCCGGCCCGTGCGCGTGCCCGGCCCCGTCGCCCGCCGGGTCGCCCTGGCCGGCCGGCTCGACCGCGATCTCTCCGTAGCCCTTGAGGTCGAGCTCCGCCGCGTCCGCGGCGAGCTTGACCTGGCACTTCTTCGCGAGGATCCGCAGCATGGTCCGCCGCTCCTCGGCCGTCTCCGGATAGAAGAGCGGGATGTGCACCTCGGCGCGGCCCTGGCGCTTCAGGTCGATCGGCAGGAGGTCGGGCCGGCACGTGAGCAGGAACCACATGATGTGCCCGCGGTAGCGCGTGTCGCCCATCTGCGCCGCGAGCATCGAGAACACCCGCTTGCTCGTCCCGCTGTCGTGCGCGTCGCGGTCGCCCACGGCCGCGTCGGCCTCGTCGATCACGACGCCGACCGGGCCCGTCGCCTTGAGCACGTTGAGGATCTTCTCCCAGTTGCCCTCGGTCACGCCCTGCCACTGCGAGCGGAAGTTGAGCAGCTTGACGCAGGGGACGCCGATGTCGTGCGTGTAGCACTCGACCATGAACGTCTTGCCCGTGCCGACCGGCCCGCACACGAGGTAGCCCATGGGGAGCGCGTCGATCCGGCCCTCGCGGATCAGCTTCGCGTCGGCCTCGAGCCACTGCTTCTGCGCCTCGTGCCCGCACACGACCGCGAGCCCGTGGCGCGGCGTGAGGAACTCGAGCAGCCCGTAGCACTCCTTCTCGATCAGCGCCTTCTTCTGCCCGGCCACGAAGTCGGCCGTGATCCGGCGCTCGTTCGCGACGGCCTGGCTCGTCACGTGGTTCAGGTTCACGCGCGACAGCCCGGCCGTGAGCTTCGCGAACTGCGGCACGTCGATGTCGCTCAGCGCCGCGAGGCGCGGCGTCTGCTCGAAGCGCCAGGCCAGGTAGGCCCGCCGCTCGGCCTCGTCGGGGTGCTTGACCTCGACCCGGCCGATGAACGGGCTCTTCACGAGGACCGCGCTCAGCTCGGAGAGGTTCTCGGCCACGATCGCGACCGTCAGGTCGGAGCGGAGGAACACGGGGTCGTTCGCCCAGCGCAGGAGCGTCACGAGCGTCGCCTGCTCGTCGGACGACAGGTGGCTCAGCTCGCCCGAGGGCAGCACGAGCTGGGCGTACTCGATGATCAGCGCGACGCTCTTCGGGTCGCCGCCGCCCCGCGGGTCGACCTTCGCGCGCATGTAGCGCTCGATCAGGTAGAGGGCCCGGCGCGGGTCGCGCGGGAGGCCCTGCTGGGCGTACTTCGTCCCGCTCGAGGCGTCGACGGCCTGCACGACGCGGTGGAAGTCGGCGAACGTCTCGTCGTCGCGGAACGAGATCCCGCGGCTCGGGTCGTAGTAGATCACCGCGTCCCGGCGCGGGAAGAGCGTCCGGGCCAGGAAGTCACGCAGGGACACGAAGGACGCCTTGCCGCCGGCCTCGGTCGGCACGAGGTCGTGGACGTTCCCGTGGATGATGAACTCGATGATCGTCCCGCCGCGGTACTGCTCGGCGAGCTCCTGGGCCCACGGGGGGAAGCGCGCCGGCGCCTGGGCCTCGACCTGCACCACGGGATCCTCCTCGCCCCGGGCGCGCCCTGGTGGGGCCCCGCCCGGGGGGGCGCCATCCGACACCGAACCGCCCGCCCCCGCAACGGGCGGGCGGCCCCCCCGTGCGCCGACCACGCCGGCGCTTCCCTGTCCGGGCGCGCGATTAGAATCCCGCCCACAACGGGCCAGAGGTGCGGCCAGGCGCGCGATCCCCGCGCGCGGCCACGGCCGGGGGTGAGTCGGACATGGGTGAGCGCCGCTACACGAAGTCGCACGAGTGGTGCCTGGTCACCGACGGGGTCGCCACCTGCGGGATCAGCAAGCACGCGGCCGACGAGCTCAACGACCTGACGTTCCTCGACTACCGGGTCGCCCCGGGGGACGCCGTGCAGGCCGGGCAGACCTTCGGCGAGATCGACTCCGTGAAGGCCACCTCCGAGCTCTACTGCCCCGTCGGCGGGACGGTCGAGGCGATCAACGAGCGGTTCAAGGACGCGGACGAGCTCGGCGTGGTCACCCGGTCCCCCGAGGACGAGGGCTGGCTGATCAAGATCCGGCTCGCCGACCCGGGCGCGCCGGCCGGCCTCATGTCGGCCGCCGAGTACGCGGCCTTCGCCGGCTAGCCCGGCCCCACCTCCCGAACCACACGTTCCCCCGGCCTCCGCGCCCCGGGGCGCCCGTGGCGCCCGGCGCGCGCGGGACCAAGGAGCTCCAGCCCCATGCCCACCTCCCGCGCCCTGAGCGACGAGCCCGCCGTGGCTCGAGCCGCCGCCCCCTCGGCCGTCGAGGGTCCAGGGGCCCCCCCCTGGACCCCCGCGGACACCTTCGTGCGCCGGCACCTCGGCCCGAGCGAGGCCGACGTCGCGGCCATGCTCGCGACCCTGGGGCTGGGGTCGCTCGAGGCGCTCGTGGCCGAGACGGTGCCGGCGGCGATCCGGCTCGGGCGGCCGCTCCGGCTCGACCCGCCCGCGGGGCTCGAGCCCGGGCCCCGCGGCGAGCACGAGACCCTCGCCGCGCTCCGCGCGCTCGCGGGCCGCAACCGCCCCGCGCGCGCCTTCCTGGGCGCGGGCTACCACGACACGATCACGCCGCCGCCGATCCTCCGCAACGTGCTCGAGAACCCGGGCTGGTACACGCAGTACACGCCCTACCAGGCCGAGATCGCGCAGGGGCGGCTCGAGGCGCTGCTCAACTTCCAGACGCTCGTGTGCGACCTGACCGGGCTCCCGGTCGCCAACGCGTCGCTCCTCGACGAGGCGACGGCCGTCGCGGAGGCCGTGACCCTCTGCCACGCGGCGCAGCTCGCGGGCGGGCGGCGCCGCGGCGTGCTCCTCGCGCGGGGCTGCCACCCGCAGACGGTCGGCGTCGTGCAGACGCGCGCCGAGCCGCTCGGGCTCGCGGTCCACGAGGGCCCGCTCGACGCGGCCGACCCCGCGGCGCAGGACCTGTTCGCGGTCGTGGTCCAGCACCCCGCGACCGACGGCGGGCTCGTCGACCTCGAGCCGGTGTGCGCGCGCCTGCGCGCGGCGGGCGCGCGCGTGATCGTCGCGGCCGACCCGCTCGCGCTCGTGCTCCTGCGCGCGCCGGGCGCCTGCGGCGCGGACGTCGTCGTCGGCTCGACGCAGCGCTTCGGCGTGCCCATGGGCATGGGCGGCCCGCACGCCGCCTACATGGCCGTGCGCGACGAGCTGCGCCGCCTGCTCCCGGGGCGGATCGTGGGCGCGTCGAAGGACGCGCGCGGGCGGGTCGCCTACCGGCTCGCGCTCCAGACGCGCGAGCAGCACATCCGCCGCGAGAAGGCCACGAGCAACATCTGCACCGCGCAGGCGCTCCTCGCGATCATGGCGAGCTTCTACGCCGTCTACCACGGGCCCGACGGCCTGCGCGCGATCGCCGGGCGCGTCCACGGGCTCGCGCGGCTCCTCGCGGCCGGCCTGCGCCGGCTCGGGCGCGCGCCGCGCCCGGGGCCGTTCTTCGACACGGTCACGGTGCCCGTGCCCGCGGGCGAGGTCACGCGCGTGCTCGAGGCGGCGCGCGCGCGCGGCCTCGCGCTCCGGGGCTACCCGAACGGGACGCCGGGCGGCCCGGCCGTGGGTGTGTCGCTCGACGAGCCGACGACGAAGGACGAGCTGCGGCGCGTCCTCGAGGCGTTCGCGGGCGGCCCGCTCCCGTTCGCCGTCGACGACCTCGCGGCGGACCCGCGCGACGAGCTCCCGGCGGCGCTCCTCCGCGCGGGCGAGCTGCTGGCCCACCCGGTATTCCGCAGCTACCACGCCGAGCACGAGCTGCTCCGCTACATGCACCGCCTGCAGGGCCGCGACCTCTCGCTGACGCACTCCATGATCCCGCTCGGCTCGTGCACGATGAAGCTGAACGCGACCTCGGAGATGCTGCCGGTCACCTGGCCCGAGCTCGCGCGCGTGCACCCGTTCCTCCCCCGGGACCAGGTCGACGGCTACCGGGCGCTCTTCGCGCAGCTCGAGGCGTGGCTGGCCGAGATCACGGGCTTCGCGGCCGTGTCGCTCCAGCCGAACGCGGGCGCCCAGGGCGAGTACGCGGGGCTCCTCGTGATCCGGGCCTGGCAGCGCGACCGGGGGCAGGCGCACCGCGACGTGTGCCTGATCCCCGTCTCCGCGCACGGGACGAACCCCGCGAGCGCCGTCATGGCGGGCATGCGGGTCGTCACGGTCGCGTGCGACGCGCAGGGGAACATCGACGTGGCCGACCTGCGGAAGAAGGCGGCCGAGCACGCGGAGCAGCTCGCGGCGCTCATGGTGACCTACCCGAGCACGCACGGCGTGTTCGAGGCCTCGATCCGCGAGGTGTGCGAGGTCGTCCACGCGCACGGCGGGCAGGTCTACCTCGACGGCGCGAACATGAACGCGCAGGTCGGGCTGTGCCGCCCCGGCGACTACGGGGCCGACGTCTGCCACCTGAACCTGCACAAGACGTTCTGCATCCCGCACGGCGGCGGCGGCCCGGGCATGGGCCCGATCTGCGTCGCGCCGCACCTCGCGCCGTACCTGCCCGGGCACCCGGTGACGGGGGCCGACGGGGCGAAGGCGATCGGGCCGGTCTCGGCCGCGGCCTTCGGGAGCCCGCTGATCCTCGTGATCCCGTGGGTGTACGTCGCGCTCATGGGCGGCGAGGGCCTGACGCGCGCGACGCAGGTCGCGATCCTGAACGCGAACTACATGGCGGCGCGGCTCGGCGCGCACTACCCGGTGCTCTACCGCGGGGCCAACGGCCGCGTCGCGCACGAGTTCATCCTCGACCTGCGGCCGTTCAAGGCCTCGGCCGACGTGAGCGTCGAGGACGTCGCGAAGCGGCTCATGGACTACGGGTTCCACGCGCCGACCGTGTCGTTCCCGGTCCCGGGCACGCTCATGATCGAGCCGACCGAGAGCGAGTCGAAGGCCGAGCTCGACCGGCTGTGCGACGCCCTGATCGCGATCCGGGGCGAGATCCGCGCGATCGAGGAGGGGCGGCTCGATCGGGCCGACAACCCGCTCAAGCACGCGCCGCACACGGCCGAGGACGTCGTGCGCGACGACTGGCCGCACGCCTACGGGCGCGAGCAGGCCGCCTTCCCGCTCCCGTGGGTCCGCGCGCGCAAGTTCTGGCCCGCGGTCGGCCGGATCGACGGCGTCCTCGGCGACCGCCACCTGATCTGCACCTGCCCGCCGATCACCGACTACGAGGCCGGCGCGTAGCAGGAGGTCCCGCGGCCCTGAGCGAGGGCGCGCGGGGCCGAGCGTCGGGACTCGCTCGCCTCCTGGCCGCAGGAGGAAGGCCGGGTCCCTGCCCGGCCGCGGGAACGGGAACGGGAAGAGCGAAGAGCGCCGCTGGCCGGCGGCCCGCTGCACCGGCGCGACGCCACCGGGCGCGCTTCGACCCCCCGCCCGCTCCCCGGCAAAAGCGAAGCGGGCCGGCCCAGAGGGCCGGCCCGCTTCGCTTTTGCCGAGGACAGGACTTGAACCTGCATTCCCTTGCGAGAACTAGCACCTCAAGCTAGCGCGTCTGCCAATTCCGCCACCTCGGCTGGAACGGGGGCGATTCTAGGCCCGGTCCGTCGGCAGTCAAGGCTCTGCTACATTGCCGGCTCGAAGGAGGTGGTCGTGGCCAAGCAGCGGCTCGCCTTGCGCGTCCGGCAGCTCGCGGAGAGCGCGACCCTGGCGCTGGCGGCGAAGGCCCGGGCGCTCAAGGCGGAGGGCAAGGACGTCGTCGACTTCTCGCTCGGCGAGCCGGACTTCGACACGCCGAAGGCCGGCGCGGAGGCCGCGCGGGCGGCGATCGCCGCGGGCGACACGCACTACCCGCCGGTCCCGGGCACGCCGGCGCTGCGCCGGGCGATCCTGGGCTGGACCGAGCGCACGTACGGCTGGCGCGGCGAGCTGGGCCAGGTCCTCGTCTCGACCGGGGCCAAGCAGACGCTCGGGAACCTGTTCTCGGCGCTCCTCGACCCGGGCGACGAGGTCGTCCTCGCGAGCCCGTACTGGGTCAGCTACCCGCAGATGATCGAGCTCGCGGGCGGGCGGGCCGTGCCGATCCCGACGCGGGCCGAGGACGGGTTCCGGCTCGCGCCCGAGGCGGTCGAGGGGGCGCTCGGGCCGCGCACGAAGATCCTGCTGCTCAACAGCCCGTCGAACCCGACCGGCGCGGTGGCCGCGCCCGAGGACGTGGACGCCGTGGTCCGGCTCGCGCTCGACCGCGACGTCGTGGTCGTGTCGGACGAGATCTACGGGACGCTCGTGTTCGGCGACGCGAAGCACCGGAGCGCGCTCCAGGTCGAGCACCCGCGCGCGCGCGAGCTCGTCGTGCAGGTCAACGGCGTCTCGAAGATGTTCGCCATGACCGGCTGGCGGCTCGGCTGGGCGGTCGGCCCGGCGGACCTGCTGGCGGCCGCGGGGAAGATCCAGAGCCAGAGCACGAGCGGGGCCTGCACGATCGCGCAGGCGGCCGCGGCCGGCGCGCTGGGCGGGGCGGGCGAGGACGCGGAGCGCATGCGCCGGGCCTTCGAGGGCCGCTGCGCGCGGATCGCGGCCGGGTTCGGGGCGATCCCCGGGGTGCGCGTCCCGCGCGCGCAGGGGGCCTTCTACAGCTTCCCCGACTTCTCGGCCTACTTCGGCTCGACGATCGGGGGCACGCGCGTCGATGGTTCGGACGCGCTCGCGCAGGTGTTCCTCGAGCAGGCGCTCGTGGCCGCCGTGCCCGGCGCGGCGTTCGGCGCCGAGGGGCACGTGCGCTTCTCCTACGCGCTCGAGGAGCGGCTGATCGACGAGGGCGTGGCCCGGATCGCGCGGCTGCTCGCGACCGCGACGCCGGGGCCGCGCGCGTGAGCCCCGAGGCCGCGGCGCCCGAGGCCCCGGGGACGGCGTCCGGTCCGGGGGGGATCGGGCCGGAGGCAGGTCCGGCCGGCTCCGCGGCGAGCGGCGGCCCCGCGGCGAGCGGCGGCCTGACGGCCGCTCGGGGCTCGCGGCCGCGCTGGCCGCGGGCGCCGTGGTTCGAGCGCGCGTTCTGGGCGGCGTGGGCGGTGGGTACGGTCTTCGTGCTCGCGCTCGCGCTCCGGCTCGAGCCCGACGGGCGCGGCGTGGGCACGCACGAGCAGCTCGGGCTGCCCGCCTGCGGCGCGTTCGAGCTGATCGGCGGCCCGTGCCCCTCGTGCGGGTTCACGACGACGTTCGCGCTCGCGGCGCGCGGGCGGCTCGTCGAGGCCGGCGTGAACCAGCCGTTCGGGCTGCTCCTGTTCGCGGGCGCGCTCGCGCTCGGGCCGCTCTCGGCCTGGGGCGCCTGGCGCGGCGTGTCGCTGTTCGCGCTCTCGGACCCCTGGCCGTGGGGCCGGATCGTCTCGATCTCGGGCGGCCTGTGGCTGCTCGCGTGGGCCTACAAGTGGTGGCGCTGCGCCGGAGGTGCCCCGTGACCGTCCGCCCTGGCCGGGCCCTCGCCCTCCTCGCCCTCGCGCTCCCGCTGGCCCTCGGGCCGGTCGGGGCCAAGGACGTGGCCCCGCTCCACGACCCGCCCTGGAGCGTCGCGCTCGACGGGCGCGAGCCGGGGCGCGTCGCGCTCGTCTGGAAGCCGGCCGAGGAGAACCGCGGCGTCGAGGTGCTCGGCTACGAGGTGTGGCGGCGCCCGGCCGGGGTCGAGCTCGCGACGGGCGGGGCCGCGTGGGTCCAGCTCGGCGCGGTCGGGCCCGACGTGACCTGGTACCTCGACGGCGGCGTGACGTCGGGGACGCGCCTCGAGTACCGCGTCGTCTCGGTGGCGCGCAAGGCCGACAAGACCCCGCTCGAGCCGGGCCAGGCCCGGCGGCCGAGCGAGGTGCTCGGCCCGATCGACGTGCTCTTCGACACCTACGTGAGCCTGATCGCCGTCCAGGACGGGGCGGCCTCGCTGTGCGTGCACCGCTGGCTGGGCGGGCAGTGGGAGCGGAGCGCCGTGCAGGTGGCCCGCCCGGGCGACGCCGTGGGCGCCAAGGAGGCGCTGCTCGACTTCAGCACGGGGGCCGCGCTCGTCGCCCTCGGGACGCGCGCGGGCGAGGGCCAGGACCCGGTGGGCTGGGTCACCCTGCGCCTGCCGAGCGGGGCCGAGGTCGAGCTCACGACGCTCGTCGACCCGCCCGCGCTCGTGGGCGAGGTCCCCGGGCGGCGCCGGGAGCGGCGCGAGGTCGCGGGCACGCGCCGGCGCGAGAAGCCGACGGCCGAGGCCCCGGCCCCGCCGCCCGAGGCCACGGCCGGCGTGACCGGGCGGTCCATGCGGTTCCCCGAGCCGTCGCGCGTGGGGACGGTCAAGGGCAAGACCGTGTTCTGGGAGATCGAGAACTCGACCCCCTTCCGGATCACGGTCTACGTGGCCGGCCCGACGTCGACCATGACCCAGATCGAGGCGGGCGAGACGTCGGTCGTGCGGCTCGCGCGCGGCGGCGACTACGAGGTGCGCGGGCGGGTCGCGACGTCCGACCGCGTCGCCCCCGCGGCCGGCGAGTTCTCGCTCGCCTCGGGGACCCGCTACCGGAGCCGCTTCGCGGTCGAGGCCGTGCGCGACTGAGCGGACGCGGGAGGCCCGGCCCGGGCCGAGCGCGGCGCGGAGTCGGGGCGGTCGACCCGGGCGTCAGCCCGCTCGCCCGCCGATCAGGCGACCGGCCTCGGGAGCGCGTAGCGCAGGCACACGAAGCCCTCGCCGTGCTGGCGCGCCGAGAGCAGCCGCAGCGGCGGCGTCACGATCCGGCGGGGCAGGAGCGGCATGCCGGCGCCGAGCGTCACCGACGCCAGCGTCACGTGCAGCTCGTCGAGCAGGCCCGCGTCGTGGAACTGCCCGGCGAGGTCGCCGCCGCCGACGACCCACAGGTCCCTCCCGCCCGCCGCGGCGGTCATCGCCGCGTGGACCGGGCGCACGTCGCCCCGCACGAAGCGGACGTCCGCGCCCGAGACCTCGCGGAGCGTCCGCGACGTGAAGACCCAGGTGGGCTGCGCGTAGGGCCAGGGCCGCGACTCGCGCCCCTCGGGGAAGACCTCGTGGCGCAGGAGCCAGGCGTAGGTCGAGGAGCCCATGGCGAGCGCCCCCACGCCCTGGGCGAACCGCTCGTGGTGATCCTCCCCCGAGGGCGGCTCGAACTGGAACAGCCAGTCGAGGGCGTGGTCGGCGTCGGCCAGGAAGCCGTCGAGCGTCGCGGCGGTGTAGTAGACGGTCTTCACGGGAGCGCCTCGCGAGCGGCTGGGCGGGGGGAGGAGGAGGGAGGAAGAGGAAGAGGGAGGGAAGAAGGGAAGGAGAAGGGAAGAAGGGAAGAAGGGAAGAGAAGAGGGAGGGCAAGGGCAAGGGCAAGGGCAAGGGCAAGGGAAGAGGGGGCGCGGCCTCAGGGCCGGGTCGAGGCGAAGCCGAGCCGGGCGCGTGTGAGCTCGAGCGGCGGCGCGTCGTCGACCCGCGCGAAGGGCCAGGGCTCGCCCGGCGGGCGGCGGCGCCAGCGCCGGTGCGACCACAGCCACTGGGCCGGCGCCTCGCGGATCGCGGCCTCCATGGCGCGGTTGATCCGCGCCGTCACGCGCGCGACGAGCGCGGCCTGCTCCTCGTCGGGGCCGGGGGCGTCCTCGGGGCGGATCACGTCGAACACGCGCAGGCGGTAGCGGAACGGGCCCGTGCGGAGCACGGTCGTCACGACGATCGGGGCCTTCGTGCGCCGGTGCAGGAGCGCCGGGGCCGCGCTCGTGGCCGCGGGCACGCCGAAGAACGGCGCGAACACGGGGTCGGTCCGCGCCTCCTGGTCGACGTTGATCCCGACCGCCTCGCCGCGGTCGAGCGCCTTCTTCATGGCCCACATGCTCCCGCGCACGTCGATCACGCGCTGCCCGCCGCTCTGGCGGATCCCGAGCACGAAGGCGTCGAGCCCGGGGTGGTCGGTCAGCTTCGCGACGCTCGTGATCGGGATCCCGACCAGGCCCGCCAGGTGCCCGGCCAGCTCCCACAGCCCCGCGTGCCCGGCGACGAAGATCACGCCGCGGCCCGCGGCCTTGCTCTGGGCGTAGACGGCCTGCGCGCGCGCGAGGTCGTCGGTCGGCTCGAGGTGCCGCGCGAGCGTCGCGCGCGTGAGCAGGGGCTGGCGCAGGAAGTCGAGCAGCAGCCCCCCCACGTGCTCGTGGTAGGCCGCCTCGAACCGCCGCAGCGTGCGCCCGGGCGGGCGCCGCCCGCAGGCGACCGCGAGGTTCCGCCGCACGACGGCCTGCGTCGCGCGCGTGGCCCCGAACAGGCGGCCGAGCGCCGTCGCGAGCCGCCAGGCCGCGCGCGGCGGGAGGCGCCGGGCCCAGGCCGCGAGCCAGGCCGCGAGCGGCAGCGCGAGGGTCACGACCCAGGCCCGGCGGCGCCGCCGTTCGCGCGAGCGCGCGCCCACGGGCCCGCCTAGGCCCCGGCCGGGGCCAGCGGCCGCCAGGCGACGCCGGCGTGGCCGAACGAGGCGCCCGGGTGGAGGACCTCGACGAGCGCCTCGAGCGACTCGACGAGGCGCGGACCGGGCCGGTTGAACAGCGCGTTCCCGTCGCAGAGGGCCACGCGCCCGGCGCGGACGGCCCGCAGGTCGCCCCACCCCGGGAGCCGCGCGAGCGCGCCCGCCTCGGCCTCCGTGCGCGCGAGGTCGAACCCGCAGGGGAGCGCGACCACGACGTCGGGGTCGGCCGCACGCAGGTCCTCCCAGGCCAGGGAGGGCGTGTGCGCGCCGGCGACGCCGAACAGGCAGTCGCCGCCGGCGAGCGCGCACAGCTCGGGCATCCAGTTGCCGGCCGACATGAGCGGGTCGAGCCACTCGAGGAGCGCGACGCGCGGGCGCCGGCCGCCCGCGGCGGCCACCGCGCGGGCCGCGACCTCCGCCGCCCGCGCGAGCCGGGCCTGGAGCTCGGCCACGAGGGCCTCGCCCCGCGCGGGCGCGCCGAGCGCGTCCGCGACGCGGCGCACGTCGGCCCACACGTCCTCGAGCCGGTCGGGGCGGAGCGACACGACGCGCGGGGGCGCGCCGGTCGTCGCGCCCGTCCACGCGGCGCCGTCCGGGCCCGCGAGCGCGGCCTCGACGTCGCGCGGGCTCACGGCGCACACGTCGCACTGGACCTGCGTGAGGATCACGTCGGGGCGGAGCCGGGCGAGCGCCGCGCGGTCCACCTCGTAGACCGAGAGCGCGTCGGCCACGAGCGCGCGGACCTGCCGGTCGATCTCGCCCGAGGGCGCGTGCGGGTCGAGCTTCGGGCGCGAGACGGCCGGGAGCCCGGCTACGACCGCCGCCGGGAAGTCGCACTCGTGGCTGCGCGCGACGAGCGCGCCCTCGAGGCCGAGGGCGCACACGATCTCGGTGCTGCTCGCGATCAGCGACGCGACCCGCACGGCGCCCGCTCCCCCCGCCGGGGCCCCGCGGGCCGACGGCGTCCTCCGGAGACGAAGCCAGCCCGACCTGCGCGGCCGGGCTGGCATGACCCCAACGGGATTTGAACCCGTGTCTGGAGCTTGAGAGGCTCCTGTCCTAGACCTGGCTAGACGATGGGGCCCGGTCGAACGAGGCCGGAGTCTAGGGGGTCCGCCCGCCGACGTCAAGGGACGGGGCCAGCCCGCAGTAGAATCCGCGCCCCGCGCCGCGGCGTCCGGGGGCTCGGCCCCCGCGGCGGGCCGGGCAGGGAGGGACGATGAACGCGCTCGAGCGGACGGCGCAGCGGGTCGAGGAGCTCCTGGCGGGCATGGGGCCCGCCTTCTCGAAGGTCAGGGCGGGGGCCTACTTCGCCAAGCGCGGCTCGACGCTCGTCGGGATCCGCGTCGTCCCCTGGGAGGGCGAGGACGACGACGCGGCCGTCCTGATCTCGGCCGACGTCGTCGAGGGCGCCGACCTGACCTCGCCGGAGCTGCTCGTCGCGCTGCTCGAGCACAACGACCAGGCCGCCTACGGGGCGTTCGGCGTCTCGAGCGAGGGGGCGATCACCTACCACCACACGCTCCGCGGGTCGACGCTCGGCGAGCGCGACCTCGTGCCCGCGATCCTCGAGGTCGCCCGCGTCGCCGACGACTGGGACGACCGGATCATCGCCGAGGTCGGCGGCAAGACCGCCGCCGCGCGCCTGCGCGAGCAGCTCGGGGCGAGGCCGGCGGGCGAGTAGTCGCGGCGGCCGCCGGCCGCGCGGCCTACCCCGAACCCCGCCAGCCTGGTACGCTCGACGATCGGCGCATGTCCAAGATCCGGATCCAGTGCAGCGAGTGCGGCCACGAGGCCCGGGTCCCGGAGCAGTTCCGCAGCAAGAAGGTCCGCTGCCTGCGCTGCCACGCCAAGCTGCGGATCCCCGAGGACGCGCCGGTCGTCGAGACGCGCGCGCAGAAGCGGGCGCCGGCCGGGCGGCCCGAGCCGGGGCCGTCGCGCCCGGCCGCCCGCGGCGACGCCGAGGCGACGCGGGGGGGGCCGTCGTCCAAGATCCGCCGCGAGGCCATGGGGGTGCTCCGCGAGCTGCTGCACGAGTACGACCACGCGATCGAGTCGGTCCCGCGCGGGTTCGAGGTCGACCTGCGCGGGGTGGCGTTCGGGCTCGCGCGGACGCTCGTCGAGGAGATGCTCCTCTGCACGGCGATCCGCGACGTGAAGCTCGCGGGCGGCACGGGCGAGTGCCGGATCGTCGTCACGCTCCAGGGCCACCAGTGGAGCCCCGAGGACAGCTTCGCGGGCGACGAGGACGACACCGAGGTCTTCCAGCGGCCCGGGGGCAAGGCGGCCGCCAGGCCGCGCGGGCTGATCGACTCCGCGGTCGCCCAGGACGAGGGGACCGACCCGGCGCACCACCTCCAGCAGGGCCTCGGGCTCAAGGGCGCCGAGTCGGCGACGCAGGGGTTCTTCGCGGCGGGCGGGCGGGGCGACGGCGACCCGGTCGCGCTGTTCGAGGAGGCGCGCGGCCTGATCGAGGACGGCGAGCCCGAGGCCGCGATCGAGCTGCTCGAGCGGGCGGTCAAGGCCGACATGCGCTTCGCCGAGGCGGTCAAGGCGCTCGGCAACGCCTACGCGTCGATCGGCGACTACCAGCGCGCGCGGCGCGCGTTTCGCCACCTGACGAAGCTCGACCCGGACGACCCCGAGAAGCAGGTCCTCCACGCCGCGTCCGCCGTGAAGAGCGAGCGCTGGGACGAGGCGCGCGAGGCGCTCTCGAAGGCGATCGCGCTCGACCCGGAGTACACGCAGGCGTACCGCTACGCGGCGCAGCTCTACGAGAAGATCGGCGACGAGGAGAAGGCGCGGAAGTTCCGCGCCCGCTACCAGGCGCTCAAGCTCCGCTCGAGCTGAGGGGCCGCTCGGGGCGCCGTCGCCATGCCCACGACTCGCCCGCCGTGAGCCGCTCCGTGCGACGTTGCGCCTACGCGTTCCGGTGCGACACCGACCTGGAGGCGCTCCGGGCGAGGCTCGACGCGGTCGGGCCGTGGCGCTGGATCGAGCGCGACAGCGCCTACTTCGGCCCCTACCTGAGCGCGCGCGCCGCCCCCGACCCGGCGACGCTCAAGGTCTACGAGGTCCGGAGCGGAGGTCTTCAGCTCGACGTGGAGTTCGAGGCGGACGACGAGCAGGCGGACGAAGCGTGGCGACGCCTCCGCTGCCAGGTCCTCGACTGCCTGCTGCCGAGCGTCGGCGCCTTCGCCGTCGAAGGCACGGACACGATGACGTAGCGCGACGGCCCCCGCGCGTCGGCGCGCGAGGAGCGCGAAGGGCCCGCGGGGTCCGTGGACCGGACGAGCGTGGCGCGCGCTTCGCGCGCCGGCCCGAGGCCGGGGCGAGGGGGCGCGTGCTGCGCGCGGCGGTCCGCCCGGTGGCCACGTTCCGCGGCCTGGAGCGGAGCGGTGCCCGGGCGCGTAGGCTCGGGCCATGCGGATCGGGCCGTGGGCGCTCGAGGGCGAGCTGGGCCGGGGCGGCATGGGTGCCGTCTACCGGGGGCGGGACGCCCGGGGGCGGCTCGCGGCGGTCAAGGTGCTCACGGCCGGGGGCGACCTGGACCTGGCGCTCCGCTTCCAGCGTGAGGTCGCGGCGCTGCGCCGGCTCGAGCACCCGGCGGTCGCGACGGTGCTCGACGCGGGTGTGGAGCACGGTCGGCCCTGGCTCGCCATGCGCCTCGTGGAGGGGCCCTCGCTCGCCGCGCGCCTGCGCACGGGCGGGGCGCTCGGCTGGCGCGAGGCCGCGCAGGTGGTCGCCCGCGTGGCGCGCGGGGTCGCGCACGCGCACGCGCGGGGGGTGCTCCACCGCGACCTCAAGGCGAGCAACGTGCTGCTCGGGCCCGAGGGGCCGGTGCTGGTCGACTTCGGGCTCGTGCGGGCGGTCACGCCGGAGGGGTCGCTGGCGGGGCTCACGCGGACGGGGCAGGTCGCGGGGACCCCGGGGTTCATGGCGCCGGAGCAGGCGCAGGGGGAGGTCGCCCGGATCGGGCCGCACACGGACGTCTACGGGCTGGGCGCGCTGCTGTTCGAGGCGCTGACCGGGCGGGCCCCGTTCGTGGGGCCGAGCGCGCTCGCGACGCTCGAGGCGGTCGTCGAGGCGCCGGCCGAGGCGCCGTCGCGCCACGCGGCGCCCGGGGCGGACGTGCCCGCCGCGCTCGACGCGCTGTGCCTGGCCTGCCTGGCCAAGGACCCCGCCGCCCGTCCTGCCGCCGCAGAGGCCGTCGCCCTCGCCCTCGAGGCCCTCGTCGCCGGGCGCGGGCGAGCCAGGGGGCGTCAGGCCGGGGCGGTGCGCGGGGGGCCAGGCGCGGGTCGCAGCGCCATGCTCGTCGTGCTGTGCGCGGCGGTCGTCCTCGCCGCCGTGGGCCTCGGCGTGCTCGCGCTCCGGGCCGGGCGCCCGCCGGAGCCCGCCACCGGCCCCTCGGCGACCCCCGCGGCCGGCCCGGAGAGGCAGGGAGGGCCGGGGCGGCGAGACGGTGGTGCGGTGGCGGCCGGGGGCGACCACCTCACGACGGTCGAGCCGACGGCGCGCGCGGCTGCGCTCGCGGACCTCGAGCGACGCGGTCACGCGCTGTCCGCCTGGCTCGAGGCCGACGCGCTGATCGCGCTCGACCGCGAGCGCGCCGCGGGGCACGCGACGCGGGGACGGCTCCTCCTGGCGCTGGGAGAGCACCACGCGGCGCTCGTGGGGCTCGAGGCTCACGCTCGTGGCGGGAGGGACCCGGCGCTCGAGCGGGTCCGACTCGAGGCCCTGGCGCAGGCGGCCCCGGGCCGGGTCCGGAGTCGCGAGCCTGCGGCGACGGCCGAGCTCCCCGAGCTGACCGCCCTGGTCCACGCGCGCCAGGGTGAGGTCGAGCTCGCGGTCGAGGCGTGTCCGAGCGACCCGGCGCGCGCCCTCCCCGTCGTGGACGCCCTCTTCGAGCTCGGCGCGACCCCCGCGGCGGAGGCGGTGTGCGCGCGGGCGCTGGCCCAGGGCGGCCCGCGAGGGCCTGCGCACGGGCGGCTCGAGGCTCGCCGCGCCCGCTGCGTCGCCTGGCTCGCACAGCTCCAGGGCGAGCTGGCCCGGCCAGGCAGCCCCGCATCGGTCGCGCTGACCGAGGCCCTCGACCGCGCTCGGTGCGACGCGCCGGGGCATCCCGACGTGGCCCGCGCCGAGCTCGAGGTCGAGGCGCTCCTGGGGGCGGTCCCCCTCACGCGCGTTCGCGAGGCGCTCCACCTCCGCCGCGCGGCGCGGCACGAACCGCCGACGGCGCTCGCCGACCTGGAGCTGTTCGCCTGCCTCGTCGCCCGCCTGGGGACCGCCCAGGAGGCCGACGACGCCCTCAGCCGGCACCTCGCCCTGACCCGCGCCCACCCAGCCCCGGACGTGGCCTGCGCGACGACCCTGGCCATGCGGGCCGAGGCCCGGCTCGAGAACGACGACCCGCAGGGGGGCCTCGCGGACTACGAGGGCTACCTCACGGTGCAGCCGCCGGGGCCCGGCGACTGGGAGGTCCGAGCGCGGCACGCCGCGTTCCTCGCGGCGGTCGGGCGGCACCAGGATGCGCAGCGCGCCCTGCAGCAGATCCCTGCGTCCGTGCCGGTGCGCGGCGCCGCGCTCGCCGCGCTCGAGATCGCCCGCGGAGACGCCGCGGCCGCGCTCGCCGCGCTCGGCCCCGACCCGGGCCACGCCCCGAACCTCGCGCTGCGCGTCGAGGCCGAGGTGGCGCCGGCCGCGGTGATCGCGCGCCTGCGGAGTCGCGCCGGCGGGCCGCAGGGGCTCCTGCGGGACGAGCGTCTCGCGCTCGCCCGGGCGAGCGTCGTCGCGGGCGAGCTCGACCTGGCCGAGGAGGCGCTCGCGCCGCTCAGCGAGGTCGAGCGCCTCACGGCCGCGGCGCAGGCGACCCGCGTCGCGCTCCTCGGCGCCCGGGACGAGCGCCCCGCGGCGCGCCGGGCGCTGCGCCGCCTCG
>JANJTH010000802.1 GCA_024711205.1 Planctomycetota bacterium
GCGCGCCGCCGGCGCCGCGGCCGGGCCCGGCCGCGCGCTGCCCGGGACGCCCCCGGGGGCGCGCTCCCTCGGGCATGATCCGCGCGCGCGCGCCGCGCGGAGGCAGCCATGCGGGTCGTGATCACGGGGGCGACGGCGGGGATCGGCGAGGCGCTGGCCCTCGAGTACGCGGCGGCCGGCGTCACGCTCGGGCTGACCGGCCGCCGCGCCGATCGGCTCGAGGCCGTGGCCGCCGCCTGCCGCGCGAAGGGCGCGACCGTGCACACCTGGCCGATCGACGTCGTCGACCAGCCCGGCATGCAGGCCATGGCCCGCGAGTTCCTCGAGCGCGCGGGCGGCGTCGACCTCGTGATCGCGAACGCCGGGATCGGCGGCCCCGACCGGCTCGAGCGGGGCGACCCGGCCCCGATCGTCCGCACGCTCGAGGTGAACGTGAACGGCGTCGTGAACACGCTCGTGCCGTTCATGCCGGCCATGATCGCGCAGCGGTCGGGGCACCTCGCGGCCGTGGCCTCGGTCGCGGGCTTCCGGGCCATGCCGCTCCGCACGACCTACAGCGCGTCGAAGATCGCCGTGCGAACGCTCATGGAGGGCTGGGGCATGGACCTCGAGCCGCACGGGATCACCGTGACCTCGATCAACCCGGGCTTCGTCGAGAGCGAGCTCACGGCGAAGAACCGCTTCCCCATGCCGTTCATCCTGCCGACGCCCGCGGCCGCGAAGCGGATCGTGCGCGCGCTCCGCCGCCGGCGGCGCGTCTACACGTTCCCGCTCCCCATGGCGGTCCTGGCCCGCGTCCTGGCCCTCGCCCCGCGCTGGGTCGTCAAGCGCCTCGTGCGCTGAGCCTCTGCGCGCTCACGAGGGGCCCCTCTTCCCTTGCCCTTGCCCTACGGGAGCCGCGCGCTCGCGAGCCGCCCCTCGTCCGAGAGGAGCGGGTGCAGCAGGGGGTCGGCGAGCACGTCGGCCACGCGGGCGGCGCGGCCGTCCACCTCGCACCAGGCGTCGAGCAGGCGCACGCCGTGGCTGTAGTCGGCGTAGGTCGCCTCGTGGACGAGCGAGAGCGGCTGGATCGGTCGCCCGTCGAGCTGGTGCCAGCCGTAGATCGCGACCCGCCCCGGCTGCGTCGCGTGGCGCGGGGTCAGGACGACGTCCTTCTTGTGCCCGGCCGTCAGCAGCCCGAGCGGGCGGCCCGCCCGCTGGGCCTCGACCCGGCGCTGGTGCTCGACGAAGTAGGCGTTCGACATCATCTGGGCCGAGGGCGCCATGGGGCTCGGCGCGAGCCGGACCGCCGCCTGCTGCCAGAGGCGGTCGACGACGCGGCGCGTGGGGAGCACCATGCCCCAGGCGTCGGCGACGGCCTGGGCCGTGGGCCCGCCGACGGGGGTCCGCACGAAGTCGCCGTCGTGCCCGAGCGCGAGGTAGTCGGGGAGCGCGCGGACCGTGATCGTGTGCGCGCGGCCGTCCGCGAGCACGGCCGACCACGAGACGGCCACCGTCCGGCGCAGGAAGTCGGGCACGTTTCCCGCGACGAGCTCGCGGCGGAGGGCGTCCTCGCGGGCCGGGCGCGACAGCCCGGCCGTGGCCTGGAAGAACGCGCTCCCCGCGGGCGCGCCCGCCGGGCGCGGCGGCACCCCGGCCGCGACCGGGCCGGGCGCCGGGGGCGCGGGCGTTGGCCCGGGTCCGGGCGTCGGCGCGGGGGCCGGCCCCGGCGCCGTCGACCCGCCCGACAGGCCGAACACGCGGTCGAAGGCGCGCATCGTCTCGGGACCGACCACGCCGTCGACGAAGCAGCCGTGCCGGGCCTGGAGCGCGCGGACCGCCGTCCAGGTCTGCCCGCCGAACACGCCGTCGACGTCGACGGGGAACCCCGCGCGCCCGAGCGCGCGCTGGAGCGCCGAGACGGCCGGGCCCTGGGCGCCGCGCCGGATCGAGGCGCCGCGCCGCGCGGGGTCGAGCAGGTCGTAGCCGGGCGGCGTGGCGGGCGGCGTGGGCGCCGCGGTGACGGGCGTCGCGGCGCCCGAGGCGACCACGCAGCCCAGCGCGAGCGAGCAGACGAGCGACGGCCACACGAGCGAACGGAGCACGCGTCCTCCTCGACGGGCGCGGGGGGCGGCGCGCCTCGCGCGCTCCCTCCCGGGCCATGGGCAATAGCCGCCCACCCGGCGTGGCCGTGCCGCGCGGCGGGTGGGGCCCGACGCATGCACGAACGGCGTGCCGGAGCACCCCGCGGGCTCCCGGCCGTTGCGGCCACGAGGCTTGCGGTCGTGGCCCGAAGGGCCCGCCCTTCTCGCATGCGCCTCGTGGCGGGTCCGGTCGGTCTCGCCCGACCCTGGCGCCCCGGCTTCAGCGCCGGAACAGCCCCCGCAGGTCGAGGGCGAACCCGGGCAGGAGGGGCGTCTCGAGGGCCTCCGTCAGCTCGTCCGCCTCGGCGAGGCCGGCGCCACGCCAGCGCTCGACGAGCCCGCTCGGCTCGACGACCCAGTACTCCGCCACGCCGGCCGCGGCGTAGATCAAGCGCTTCGTCACCCGGTCGTAGGCCGCGTTCGACGACAGGACCTCGACCACGAGCTCCGGCACCCGCTCGAGCGGCCCCGGCGTGTCGAGCGGCTTGAGCGCGAGGGCGACGAACAGGTCGGGCTGGAGGATCCGGCCGGGCGCGAACCGCACGTCGTAGGGCCCGAGGCCCACGGACACGGGCGGCTCGCGCCCCTCGGCCCAGGCCGTCAGCGCGACGTAGAGCCGGCCCACGAGCTCCTGGTGCCAGCCGGTGGGGGTCGGGCTCACGACGACCTCCCCGTCGAGGAGCTCGACGCGCTCGTTCGACTCGGGGAGGCGGAGGAACTCGTCCTCGCTCACCAGCCTGCGCCGCCCGACCTGCATACCGACACGATACCTGGTGCTGGTCGCGGCCGCTCCCCCGCTCGGCCGCGGGGCCGGGCGCGGCCGGCCTCGCAGGTCACTCCACGTCGAGCGTCACGCCCGCCGCGGCGAGGAGCGGGCGCTCCTGCGCGAGGTCGGCGACCGTGAGCGGGTGCTCCTCGAGCCACCCGGGCGGGAACGCGAGCGCGAGCCCGGTCTTCGTGGGGCGGACCTCGAGGGCCGGGAGGGGGCGCGGACTGCGGCTCCGGTTGAGGAGGACGGCGAGCCGCAGGAGCAGGACCATGCGCAGGAGCGCCTCGTCGCTCCAGGTCAGCGGCTCGCTTGCGACCGGCCGGAGGAGCTTGCGGCGGTGCCCCAGGACGAGCGTCGCGAGCACGTGCTTGTCGTCGTTCGAGAACCCGGGCATGTCGGCGTGCTGGACCAGGTAGGCGCCGTGCTTCTGGTAGCTGCTGTAGGTCACGGCGAGCCCGATCTCGTGCAGACGGGCGCCCCACTCGAGGAAGTGGCGGACGTCGGGGCTCCCGAGCCCCCACGCGGCGCGGACCTGGCGCAGGAGCGCCACCGCGGTCCGCTCGACCCGGGCGGCCTGCTCCAGGTCGACGTTGAAGCGCTCCACGAACCGGCGGATCGTCCGGTCGCGCACGTCCTCGTGGCGGATCCGCCCCAGGAGGTCGTAGAGGACGCCCTCGCGCAGCGCGCCGGTCGACGGGCGCAGCTCCTCGACCTCGAGCGCGTCGAAGATCGCCGAGAGGATCGCGAGCCCGCCCGGCAGGACCGCCGCCCGCTCCGGCTTGAGCGTGGGCAGCGCGAGCTTGCCCACGGCCTCGGCGGCCACGAGCGCCTTGCGGAGCTTCCGCAGGCTCGCGCGCGTGATCCCCTGCTCGGCCCAGCCCTGCTGGCGGACGATCTCCGCGATCGTGACGACGGTGCCCGAGGCGCCGACGGCCGCCTCCCAGCCCAGGTTGCGGAACCGCCGCTCGATCGTCTGGAGCTCGAGCCGGGCCGCGAGCTCCGCCTCCTTGAACGCCTCGCGGCGGAGCCGGCCGTCGGGGAAGAACCGCTTGCTCCAGCTCACGCAGCCCATGTGCAGGCTGTCGGCCCGGAGCGGCTCGAAGCGCTCGCCGAGGATGCACTCGGTCGAGCCGCCGCCGATGTCGACGACGAGCCGGCGCCCCTCGTCGTCGGAGAGGCTGTGCGCGACCCCCAGGTAGATCAGGCGCGCCTCCTCGGTGCCCGACACGATCTCGACCCGGTGCCCGAGCGCCTTCTGGGCGCGCGCGAGGAACGCGCGCGCGTTCTTGGCCTTGCGGAGCGTGTTCGTGCCGACCGCGCGCACGCTCGTCGCCGGCATGTCGCGCAGGCGCTGCCCGAAGCGCGAGAGGCACTCGAGCGCGCGCGCCTGCGCCTCCTCGCTCAGGTGCTCGCGCTCGTCGAGCCCCATGGCGAGCTGGACCGGCTCGCGGATCCGGTCGACGATCCGCAGGTCGTGCTCGTCGACCCGCGCGATCACCATGTGGAAGCTGTTCGAGCCCAGGTCGACGGCGGCGGCGGGGCCGGTGACGGGGGCGACGACGGGGACGGCGCCGGAGCTCGAGGCGACGGGGGAGGTCACGGCGGGCGCGGCTCCTGCGCGGCGGGCGCGGGGTCGGGGCCGCTCGCGCAGGGCGAGCGCGCCCGCGGCCGGACGCCGGCGCGGCCCGTGCGAGGATACCGCTTCAACGGCCATGGGCACCTACGCGATCGGCGACGTGCAGGGGTGCTGGCGGACGCTCCGCCGGCTCCTCGACCGGCTCGACCTCGACCCGGCGCGCGACCGCCTGTGGCTCGTGGGCGACCTCGTGAACCGCGGGGCGGGCTCGCTCGAGGTCCTGCGCTGGGCGCGCGGGCTCGGCGACGGCGCCCGCGTCGTGCTCGGCAACCACGACCTGCACCTGCTCGGCTGCGCGGCGGGCCTCCGGCGGCAGAAGGCGGGCGACACGCTCGACGCCGTGCTCCGGGCGCCCGACCGCGGCGACCTCCTGGCCTGGCTGCGGGCGCGGCCGCTCCTCGTGCGCGAGGAGGTCGCGGGCCGCGCGCACGTGCTCGTGCACGCCGGGCTCCTCCCGGCCTGGTCCCTCGACGAGGCGGCCGCGCGGGCCGCCGAGGCCGAGGCGCTCCTGCGCGCGCCCGGCAGCGAAGGGCTCGCGCTCGCGTTCGGGCGGGGCGCACGCCGGGGACGAGGGCCCGGCGGCGGCCCGGGCGCGGCGCGCGCGGCCGAGGCGCTCGCCGCGCTCACGCGCCTGCGCTTCGTGGACGCGAGCGGCCGCATGGACGACGACGGGGCCGACTTCAAGGGGCCGCCCGCGGACGCCCCGCCCGGGCTCGTGCCCTGGTTCGACGCGCCCTCGCCGCGCGACGCGGCGGCGACCGTCGTGTTCGGGCACTGGGCCGCCCTCGACCTGCTCGTGCGCCCCGGCCTGGCCGCGCTCGACACGGGCTGCGTGTGGGGGCGGCGCCTCACGGCGCTCCGCCTCGAGGACGGCGCCCTGTGGCACGAGCCCACCGACCCCCTGGACCTGCCTGCCCGCCATGGGCGACCGTCGTAGCCGGCGGGGCCCGCGGTCGCACGTGAAGCGCCCGCAAAGGAGGACCGGGCGCGAGGGCCGGTGGTAAGCTCCTGCGTGGCCTGGTCCGAGGGGGAGCCTTCGACTGCCGAGGGCGCGGCGGTCGCGGACGCCGCGCCGGGGCTCGTGCGCGGTCGCGACCGCCGGCTCGCGGCGACGCACGAGGCGCTCGCCGCGGCCGCCGGCGTGGCGCCCGACGCCGGCGCCCCGG
>JANJTH010000823.1 GCA_024711205.1 Planctomycetota bacterium
TCGGGGCGCAGGCGCCGCCGGGCGCCGTGCGGGGGCGCGTGATCGACGCCGAGGGCCGGCCGATCGCGGGCGCGGGCGTCGTCCTCGCCGGCGTGGGCGGCGAGGCCCGCGGCGAGCCGGTCGCGCGGGCCGGCGCCGACGGGCGGTTCGTCCTCACACACCTCCCGCCGACCGGGCTGATCGAGGTCGAGGCGGCGGGCTGGGCGACGCGCGTCGTGCCCGTCGACGCGGCCGGGCCCGAGCTCGAGGTCGTGCTCGTGCGCGCGCGGCGCCTCACGGGCCGCGTCGTGGCGGAGGCCGACGGCCGCCCGCTCGCGCAGGCGCGCGTCGAGGCCGAGGCGGCGTCGTGGCGCGGCGCCGCGCGCGCGGGCGAGGACGGGCGGTTCACCTTCGAGGACGCGCCCGAGGGCGAGGTCGCGCTCCTGCTCGCGGCCGCCGAGGGCCACGTCGCGGCGACCGCAGAAGCCCCGGCCACGGGCGACGCGGAGGTCGTGCTCCGGCTCGCGCGCGGGCGCGCCGTGCGCGGGCGGATCGTCGACGCGGGCGGCCGGCCCGCCGAGGGCGCGCTCGTGTGGATCACGGGCGGGGCGCAGCTCGCGCACCCGCAGACGGCGCGGTCCGACGCGCGCGGCGCCTTCGAGGCGTGGGGGCTCGCGCCCGACGAGCCGGTCTCGGTCGTCGCGCTCGCGGTCGACGGCGCGACGCCGCTCGACGACGCCTGGCGCGAGCTCCCCGCCGGCGCGGGCGAGGTCCTCGACGTGGGCGAGGTCGTCCTCGCGCCGCTCGCGGCCGTCGAGGTCACGGGCGCGCCGGACGGCCCGCTCGAGCTCGTCGCGGTCTCCTGCCCGCCCGGGCACCCCGCCGCGCGGGTGGCGCCGCGCGCGCGCGACGCGCGCGGCGCCCGCTTCCTGGGCGTCGTCGCGGGAGCGTATCGCCTCGTCCTCGCCGGACGCGAGGTCGGCGAGCCGGTCGTCGTGCCGCCCGACGGCGGCGTGTGCGTCGTGCCCTGGCCGCAGGCCGCCCCGGAGGAGCGCGTGCCGCCGGCGGTCGGCGCGGTCGAGGTCTTCGTGGGCGACGAGGCGGGCCGCCCCGTCCGCGGCGCCCGGGTGCTCGTGGCCGGGCCCGCGCCCGCGGGCGGTCCGGGCGGGCGCTGGACGGCGTTCACGGGGGACGACGGGCGCGCGCTCGTCGAGGACCTCCCGGCCGCCGCGCTCCAGGTCACGGCCGAGGCGCCCGGGCGCGCGCTCCACGCGCCCGGGCTCGCGGCGCTCGACGACCCGCTCGCGGGGCGGCGCGCGCGCGTGACGCTCGTCCTCGCGCGCGCGGCCCGGCTCGAGGGCGCGGTCGTGACGGCCGAGGGCGGCGCCCCGCTCCGGGGCGAGCTCCGGCTCGCCTTCCCGGGCGAGGACGGGGCCGTCGTGCGCGAGGTCGCGACGCGGCCCGACGGGACGTTCGCGCTCGAGGTGTTCGCGGGGACGTTCGAGCTCGAGGTCACGGCGGACGGCCGCGTGCCCCGGCAGCTCCGCGTGACCCTGCCCGCGGGCACGCCGCTGCGCGTCGCGCTCGAGCCGGACGCGCACGACCACGACCACGCGCACGACGGCGACCACGGGCACTGACCCGGGCGGCGCGGACCGGCGCGGAGGGCCCATGCGCGTGTTCCTGGCGGGAGCGACGGGGGTGCTCGGACGGCGGCTCCTCCCGCGGCTCGTGGCGGGCGGGCACCACGTCGTGGCGCTCACGCGCCGGCCCGAGGCCGCCGCCGGCCTCGCGGCGGCCGGCGCCGAGCCGGCGGTCGCGGACGTCTTCGACGAGGCGGCGCTCGGGCGGGCGGTCGCCGCGGCGCGGCCCGAGGTCGTCGTCCACCAGCTCACGGCGCTGCCTGCGCGGATCGACCCGCGCCGGGTCGCCCGCGACCTCGCGCCCACGAACCGCCTGCGCGACGAGGGGACCCGGCGCCTGCTCGCGGCGGCGCGGGCCGCGGGCGCGCGGCGCTTCGTCGCGCAGTCGATCGCCTTCGTGGGCGCCCCGGCGGCGCCGGGCGCGCCGGCGCTCCTCGACGAGGCCGAGCCGGTCTGGGCGGGGCACCCCGCCTTCGCGCCCGTGCTCGCCGCCGTCGCGAGCCTCGAGCGGCAGGTCGTCGACGAGGCCGCGGCCCACGGGGACCTCGAGGGCGTCGCGCTCCGCTACGGCTTCTTCTGGGGCCCGGGCACGGTCTACGCCGAGGGAGGGGCGTTCCGCGCCGACGTGTTGCGGCGGCGCGTCCCCGTCGTCGGCGGCGGGGGCGGCGTGTTCTCGTTCGTCCACGTCGACGACGCGGCCGAGGCGACGGTCCTCGCGGTCGAGGGGCGCGCGACGGGGCGCCTCCACGTCGTCGACGACGCGCCGCGCCCGGTCGCCGCGTGGCTGCCGGAGTACGCGGCGCGCCTCGGGGCGCCGCGGCCCTGGCGGGTCCCGCGCTGGCTCGGGCGGCTCGGGGGCGGCCCCTACGGCGTCCACCTCCTGTGCGACCAGCGCGGGGCCTCGAACGCGCGCGCCCGCGAGGCGCTCGGCTGGCGGCCCGCGCGCACGGCGGGCGCGCCGGGCTGACGCGCGCGGTCACGCGGGCGGCCAGGCGAAGCGGGCCCACACGGGCAGGTGGTCGCTGAGCCCGCCGGCGCGGCGCGGCGGGACGACGCCCGCGGCCTCGACCACGAGCCCGCGCGCGAGCACGAGGTCGATCACGCCGCGGACGCCATGGCTCCGGTCGGTCGTCGCGCGCCGCCAGGGCGGGAGCCCGGCGTGCGCGTCGCGGAGGCCGGCCGCGCGGAGCGGCGGGAGCGTCGCGTCGAGCCGGGTCCCGAGCCACAGGTCGAGCCCGTAGGCGTAGCAGTTGAAGTCGCCGCCGAGCACGACCGGCCCCGGCGCCGACCCCGCGTCCAGCGCGAGGTCGTGGGCCTGCGCGCGGCGAAGGGGCCGGCCGGAGAGCCGGCTGTCGAGGTGGACGGCGCACGCGCGGAGGGGGGCGCCGGCGACGTCGAGGTCGCACACGACGGTCACGGCGCCGCCCACGCGCGGCTCGCGGCGGCTCGCGCGCCAGGACGCCGCGCGCGGGTGGCGGAGCTCGCGCGCCGCGACGACCGGCCAGCGCGACAGGACCGCGGGGCCGTGGAGGCAGGGGCCGTCGACGCGGTCGCGAGCGCGGCGGGCGCGGCGCGGGAGTTCGACGTACTGGGCGGCGAAGGCCCAGGCGCAGCCGAGGGCCTCCGCGAGCTCGCGCGCGACGTGGCGGCCTCCCGTGCGCGTGCAGCCGTGATCGGCCTCGGGGAGCAGGTAGACGTCGGCGTGGGCCAGGTCGGGGTCGTGAAGCAGGAGGTCGCGCTGGCGCGCGAAGGCGAGCCCGCGCTCGAGGTTCCAGGCCACGACCCGGAGGCTCGAGGGCGGCGCGGGCGACGCCGCGCGACCCCGCGTGGCTTCGCCTCGCTCGAGCGCCGGAAGCTCGGGGTCGCCGGGCGTCGTCACGACGCACGGGTGGTCAGCGGGCGGACCCGCGCGCCGCGGCGGGCTGCTTCGCGGCTGCGGGCTGCTTCGCGGCGGCGGGCTGCTTCGCGGCGGCGGGCTGCTTCGCGGTGGCGGGTTTCTTCGCGGCGGCGGGCTTCTTCGCGGCGGCGGGCTTCTTCGCGGCGGCGGGCTGCTTCGCGGCGGCGGGCTTCTTCGCGGCGGCGGGCTTCTTCGCGGCGGCGGGCTGCTTCGCGGCGGCGGGCTGCTTCGCGGCGGCGGGCTGCTTCGCGGCGGCGGGCTGCTTCGCGGCGGCGGGCTTCTTCGCGGCGGCGGGCTGCTTCGCGGCGGCGGGCCTCTTCGCGGCTACGGGCTGCTTCGCGGCTACGGGCTTCTTCGCGGCGGCGGACTTCTTCGCGGCTGCGGGCTTCTTCGCGGCGGCGGGCTTCTTCGCGGCGGCGGGCTGCTTCGCGGCGGCAGGCCCTCCCGCCGTCGCTCCAGGCGGCCCGGGGCTCGCGGGCGCGCGGCGCGACGCGGCCAGGCGCCTGGGCGCGACCGCCTCGTAGCTCTCCTCGATCCAGGCCCGGAGCAGGTCCACGGGCACGTCCTCGCCGGACCGCCAGCGCGCCGTGACCCACCCGCTCCTCCCCAGCCCGTAGCCGCAGGGCGTCGCGAAGGGCAGCGACAGCGCCACGCCGCCCGTGCGCGGCAGCTTCGTCGTGACCGTCAGCGTCGCCCCGTCGGGACCGGCCGCGACCCCACCGAGGAACACGAAGATCTTCCCGCGCACCTTCACGACCACCTCGCCCCAGGGGTGGTCCTCGTGGGCGCCGGGGTAGGCCAGCGCGTCCCGGAGCAGGGCCTGGCGCGTCGCCGTGAAGTCGCTCATGGGCATGAGGTTGCCCGCGACCGATCGCCGCGTCCAGCGGCCCCCGGCGCCGGACCGAGCGCCCCGCGGTGTGTATACCCAGGAAGGGGGGCCGCCGCCGCGGGCGGGCCCGCCAGGGGGAGCACGCGTGCCGAACGTTCCGCCCGAGCGCCTCGCCGGCGACCCGGCCCCGCCCGGATCGCCCGAGACCGACGAGGAGGTCGAGCGCGCCTGGCGCGGCGGGCGGCGGGCCGCCATGGCCGAGCTGTTCCGCCGGCACTACGGCGGCGTCGTGCGCTACGTGTCGCGCCTCCTCGCCGACCCGGCCGGCGCCGAGGACGTGACGCAGCAGGCGTTCGTGCGCCTGCTCGAGCGGCGTCGCGGGCAGGGGCGCTTCCGCGCGCTCGTCTACACGGTGGCCCGCAACCTCGCGCTCAACGAGCTGCGCCGGCGCGGCAAGCGGCACGCTGGACGCCCGCTCGAGGCCGACGTCCCGGCCACCGCGCCGTCTCCGCCCGAGGTCACGGCGCGACAGGAGGAGGCCGCGGCGCTCGCGGCCGCGCTCGCCGCGCTCCCGCCGGACGAGCGCGAGGCGCTCCGGCTCAAGGAGGCCTGCGGGCTCACCTACCCCGAGGTCGGCGCGGCCCTGGGCCTCCACCCCGACGCGGCGCGCCGGCGCGTCGCGCGGGCCCTCGGCCGCCTCCGCGCCGCGCTCCCGGCGGCGCACGCGAGGTCCGCCGCCGGGGCGTGGGCGACGTCGTGAGCCGCGACGACGCGGTCGGCGCC
>JANJTH010000889.1 GCA_024711205.1 Planctomycetota bacterium
GGTCGAGCGCGCCCTCGCGGGCGCCGCGCCCGATCGCGGCGTCGCCCGCGAGGCGCCCCCCGGCGCCCTCGCCGCGCGCGACGCCGCGCAGCGCCCCCCGGAGGCCCTCGAGCGTCTGGCGCAGGTTCCCGAGCGTCGTCGCGATCGCGTCGAGCGACTCGGGGGTCAGCCCGGCGCCGGGGCCCTGCCCGGCCTCGATCCGGGCGAGGCTCCGGTCGATGCCGCGCCAGGTCGCGCGCGCGTCGCGCAGGCCGGCCCGCAGGCCGCGCGCGCGCTCGGCGTCGAACAGGAGCTGCCCCGCCGTCCCCGCGTCGGGCCGCTGCATGGTCCGGAGCGACCGCGCGAGCTCCTCGAGGTCCTCCTGCACGCGGCGGCGCCGCTCGGGCATGGAGCTCCCGCCCCCGACGCCCACGAGCACGCGCCCCGTGAGCTCCGCGTCGGGCGGCAGCGGGTCGGGCGCGGCCCCCGGGACGAGCTCGACCCCCACGAACCCGAGCGCGTTCGTCGACACGATCCGCACGTCGACGTCGGTCCGCAGGTCGAGCGCCGGCTCGACCTCGAGCACGACGCGCTGCCCGTCGCGGAACAGCGCGATCGCGCCCACCCGCCCCACGCGCGCGCCGCTCGCCGTCACGGCGTCGCCCTCGCGGAGCCCGCCGACGTCGGTGAACTGCACGGGGATCCGCCGCCACTCGCGCAGCTCCTCGTGCATGAGCAGCAGCGTGTAGTGGAGCACGATCGCGCAGCCCACGAGCAGCGCGAGCGCGACGAGCGCCGTGCGGCCGAGCGAGCGCCCCACGTCAGAACGCCGCGAAGATCGCGCCGACGAACGCGTTCACGGGCGCCTGCTCGCGCGCGTCCTCGAGCCCGTCGCGCAGCTCGACCACGAGCCGCTCGATGTTCTCGACCGTGCGCGCGACGCGGTCGCGCAGCGCCCCGTCGTGGACGAGCAGCCCGATCGCGCCCGCCTCGGGGTCGTCGATCGCCGCGGAGACCGAGGCGAGGTGGCGCAGCGTGTCGCGCGCGTGCCGGCCGGACTCGTCCTCGGTGAGCACCCCGAGGACGCCCTGGCCGTCCCGGACGCGCTGCGTGATCTCGCCCAGGTTCTCGGCCGTGCGCGCCGCCCCCTCGTAGAGCCGGTCGTCGTGGACGAGCCGGCCGACCGTGCCCTCGCCCGCGGCCACGCGCCCCGTGATCGTCTTCACGTCGGTCGCGATCCCCCGCACCGCGCCCGAGACCTCCTCGTCGTCGCTCACGAACACGCCGAGCGCCGAGCGCCCCTCGTCGGCGCGCTGCACGATCGCCTCGAGGCCCTCGAGCGCGCCGCGCCCGGCCGAGACCGCGCCGGCCACGTCCCGCTCGAGCGGCGACCCCTCGGTCACGAGCCCGCCGATCACGCCCTTGCCCGCCTCGACCCGCCCCAGGATCGCGTCGAGCCGCCCGGCCGAGCTCCGGAGCGACGTCACGACGCCGTCCACGTCCTGCGCGGCCTCGGCGTCGTTGAGCAGGAACCCGAGCACGTTGTCGGTCTTCGTGAGCTGGTTCGAGACGTGCGTGAGGTTGTCGACGATCTGCTTGACCCCCTGCTTGTTCTCCTCGACGAGCGCGTTGAGCGTCTGGAGCAGCTCGCCCTCGGCCTGCCCCTCGATCACGTCGGCCTGCTCGAGGCCGACCGCGCCCTTCGCCTTGCCGAAGAACGTGTAGGCGCCGCGCGGGCTCTCCTTGCCGCGCCGGATCTCGACCACGCGCCCGCCGAGCGGCGAGAACGGCGTCACGCGCACGTCCGAGTCGGCCCGGTAGACCTCGACGTCGTCGTCGACCTCGAGCACGGCTCGGACCCGCCCGCCCGGCAGGAGCCGGAGCGAGGTGACCTGGCCCTTCTCGAACCCCTCGACGCGGACCGCGTCGCCCACCTTGAGCCCGTAGACCTGCGCGAAGTCGACCAGGTACTGCCGGGGCGGCGCGAGGCGGAGGTTGCTCACGGCGATCGTGTAGACCCCGAGCGTCGTCACGCCGACCGCGAACACGATGCCGACCACGAGCTCGTGCAGCGTCGCCTTCTTCACGCGCGCCCTCCTGCGGGGCCCGGGGGCCCGTTGGCGTCGGTCATACGGCCTTGCCGTAGAAGATCGCCGTCCCGAAGTAGCCGAACACGAGGATCAGGACGTAGCAGACGATCACGGACGTGCGCGTCGAGCGCCCGACGCCCACGGCCCCGCCCTCGGTCCGGAGCCCCTGCGCGCAGCCGACGACGGCGATGATGAGCCCGAACACGAACGCCTTCGTGAGCCCGGTGTAGATCGCCTTGGTCGTGAGGCCCTCGAGCACGTTCTGGTAGTACTTCGACCACGACACGCCGAGCTGCGTGCGCGCGATGATCCCGCCGCCCAGGATCGCCGTGAAGTCGGCGAACACGGTCAGGAGCGGCGTCATGACCGCGAGCGCGATGAGCCGCGGCATGACGAGGTAGCGCGCCGGGTCGATCGACATGACCTCGAGCGCGTCGATCTCCTCGGAGACCTTCATGGTCCCCAGCTCGGCCGCCATGGAGCTGCCGACGTTCGCGGCCAGGATCAGCCCGGTGAAGAACGGGCCGAACTCGCGGCACACGCTCACGGCGACGAGCTGGCCGACGATCGCCTGCTGCCCGTACTTGGCCAGCTCGACGCCGGCCGAGAGGCTGAGCAGGAAGCCGATGAAGATGCTCACGGTCAGCGTGACGGGCAGGCTCTCGATCCCCGCCACGTACATCTGGCGGAGGATCATGTGCCGGCGCTTCCACCACTGCCCCGGCGCGCTCGCCCAGCGGACGGCGCGCCCGGCGAGGATCAGCGCGTAGCCCGACGCCATGACGGCGTCGACGACGAGCGCGCCCAGCCAGGTCAGGGCCCCCCGCGCGGCGCTCACGAGGCCCCCCCGCCCCAGGTCAGCTCGGGGAGGAGCCAGAGCAGCCGCAGCCCGCCCTCGTCGCCGAGCGATCGGACCTGGACCATGCCGAACAGGAGCGACAGGCGCGAGTACTCGGCGCGGCCGGGCCGGGCGGGCAGGTCGCGCCAGCTCACGAGGCCCAGGAGCGCCTGGTGCTCGGTCCCGCCGTCGGCGTCGCGGCGGTAGCGGTAGAGCCGGAGCAAGGTCCCGAGCGTCCGCTCGAACCCGGGGTCGTCGAGCCACAGGGGCGAGAGCCCGGCCACCTCGAGGCTCCCGTCGCGCTCGGCCCGCGCGTGGAGGAGGGGGTAGACGCGCGTGTTCGACTTCTCGGCCCCGTCGGCCTTCCGCAGCCAGCGCGTGCGCCAGAACAGCGGGAGGGCCCACACGCCCGAGAAGCTGACGTCCGCGGTCTCCATGGACTCGTGGCGCCCGAGCGGCCAGAGCAGGAACTGCCGGGCGAAGCCGGGCCGCTCCTTGAGCCCGAAGAAGGGCCAGAGGTCGAACCGCCAGCGGTCGCGCCCGCCGCCGACCATGAGGAACGGGAACGGCGCGCGGAGGTCCCAGGTCTCGCGGGCGCGGTCGTCCTCGTACTTGAAGAACGGGAACAGGACGGACCACACGTCGCGGTCGGGGCCGGCGACGCGCCCGTAGAAGGGGAAGGCCATGAACGACTCGGTGGAGCCGCCCGGGTCGTCGAGCCCGTCGCTCGCGAAGGTCAGGAAGGGCCAGAGGAGCCAGGTCCGCTCGTAGATCGGCTGGCCGCGCAGGCCCTTGCGCGCGTAGCTCCCGTAGAAGGGGAACACGCGGAACCCGCTGTTGCGCGGCCCCTCGAGCCAGTTCACGAACGGCCAGAGCACGTGGTGGGACGTGTAGCTGCGGTCCTCGACGCGCGCGTAGAGCGGGTAGGGGAACCCGAACCAGGTGATCTCCTCCTTGCCGAGGAGGCCCCGGGTCACGCCGCCGAAGGGCGCGAGCGCGAGGTAGCCCTCGCCCTCGCGGTCGCCGCCGCCCCAGGCGAAGAGCGGGAGGAGCCCGACGTCGCGGTCGACGTCGGTGCGCTCGCCGAGGTCCGGCAGGTCGTCGTGGTCGACCTGCTGGTCGTAGAACACGAACGGCACCGAGCCCACGCCGCCGGCCTCCGGGTCCTGCGCGAAGGCGGCGAGGACGTCCTCGCGCACGGCCGCGTCGCTGCTGAGCGCGCGCCCGAGCGGGCCCGCCGTCGCGAGGCCCTCGCCGCCGAGCAGGCCCGTGAGCAGGAAGTTGTGATGGCGCCCGTCGCCCACCCAGGTCCCGAGCGGCCAGGGGAAGCGGAGCACGTAGCCCCCGCGCTCCTCCCGCTGCGGGAGCTCGCGGTGCGGGACGGCGCTGACGACGGGGGCGGTCGCCCCGGCGGCGACCCGGTCGAGGGTCAGGAGCGCGAGCGGGACGTCGTGGCGGACGATCCCCGGGGTGGTCCGGTCCTCGCGGTAGAAGGGCAGCGCCTCGTAGTCCGTGCCCGGGGCGACGCAGCCGGGGGCGAGCGCGGCGAGGACGCAGGGGAGCGCGAGCGCGCGGGCGCGTCGCCGCGCGCGCCCCCGCCCGTCCGCGTCGCCGCTCACGGGGCCCCGCTCACGGGCCGAACGGCCCGCCGAGCAGCCCGGTCTCGTCGTCCCCGCCGCCCCCGTCCTCGTCCGCGTGCGTGTCCGCGAACGGCGACGCGCCCGGGTCGCCGGCCTGCCCCACGTCGCTGTCGTCGGAGATCACGAAGATCTGGCCGCCCTCCTTGAAGCGCCCCATGTGGATCGTGGACCCGCGGCCCTCGAGCTGGAGCCGGTCGACGCAGTTGAGGAGGATCCGGAGGCCGAGCCCGCGGCCGAGCTGGTGGCGGCTGCGGATCGTCTCGAACGCGTCGAGCTCGCTCGCGCCGGCGACCACGCCCTCGAAGTCGTAGCCGGGGCCCTCGTCGGCGACCGACATGACGAACTCGTCGGGCTCCTCGCCGAGCGAGACGCGGATCGTGCGCGAGGGGTCGTTCCCCGAGCCGTGCTCGCGCGCGTTGTCGAGCGCCTCCTTGAGCGCGATCTGCAGCTTGAAGCGGGTCGTGTCGTCGAAGTCGAGCGCGGCGATCCGCGCGCGGACGATCGTGTTCTGGAACGTGGCGAGCGCGCCCTGGTCGGCCGGGAGGAGGAACGTCACGCGCCGGGTCAGCGCGACCCGGGCGTCGTCGTGCTGCGGGGCGCGCCGGCGCAGGTCGATCGCGTCCGCGTCGCTCGCGACGCGGTCGACCGCGCGGAACTTCATGGAGACGTCGCCCACGACGAGCTCGTCGCCCTCGCGGATCTGGGCGGCCCCCTGGATCCGCAGGCCGTTGAGCTTGATCCCGTTCTTCGTCCCCATGTCCGAGACGATCACCTCGCCCTGGTCGCCCAGCTCGATCCGGGCGTGGCGGCGGGAGACGGCGCGGGAGAGGAGCTGGATGTGGCACTGCGGCGCCCGCCCGATCACGGTGTCGGGGGCGATGTCGTAGATCTTCTGCAGCTTCCGGGTGAGCTGGACCTCGAAGTAGGGCATGGCGCGGCGCGGCCTCGGAGCGCGCTGGGGGGGGCATTGTCACGGGGCGGCCGGCCGGGGCAAGGGGCGAGGGCGGGGGAAGAGGAGGAGGAGGGAGAGGAGGGAAGAGGAGGAAGGGAGGGCAAGGGCAAGGGCAAGGGAAGAGCCGGAGGGACCTGGGGTCGCGGGGCGCCCTGGGCGCGGAGTGACCTGGGAACGCGGGGCGCCCTGGGCGCGGAGTGACCCGGGAACGCGGGGCGCCCTGGGCGCGGAGTGACCTGCGGTCGCGGGGCGGCGTAGGATGCGCGCGTGGGCGGGAGGGGCTGGTCGTGGCGCGTCGAGGAGCGGGGGCTGAACCCCGGCCTGGGGCTGCGCTACGAGCCGGGCGGCTGGGGTGACGTGCTCAAGGGGGCCTGGGCCGTCGGCGCCGCGCTGGGCCTGACAGCGACGCGCGCGGAGGCGGGGTCGGGTTTCCTCGTGCTCGACGTGTATGCGGGCGCCCCGGAGTATCCGCTCGTGCCCGCGAGCGCCGCGCGGCTCGAGCGGGCGCGCCGGGTCGCGGCCGACGGCGGCGCCCTCGCCGCCTGGATCGGCGCGGCGTGGCGGCCGGGCCCCGGCGAGGCCGGGGCGAGCCGCCCGGGCCCGGAGGCCGAAGGCGGGCGGCTCGCGTCGACGGGCGCGGCCGTCGTCCGGTCGCTGGCCCGCGTCGGAGCCGGACCTGGCGGACCGGGCGCGCGCCTGCGCGTCGCCGAGGCCGACCCGGGCCGTCGCGCGGCCTGGACGTCGCAGCCGGGGGTCGAGGTCGTCGCGGCGAGCGGCCCCGAGGCGCTCGCGCGCGCGGCCTCGGACTCCGGCGAGGGCGCCGACGCGGTCGACCTGGCGATCGTCGACCCGTACGACCTGCTCGCCGACTGGTCCGCGCTGCGCGAGGCCACGGGCGCCCTCGCGCGCCGGGCGCCCACGCTCCTCTACGTCTACAACCGCGCGCCGCGCGGGGCGCGCGCCTTCGACGACTACCGGGCCTGGCGGCGCGACCTGACCGCGCTCACGGGCGCCGACGCCCGGGTCCTCGTCGGGCGCGTGCCCACCGACGCCGTCCTCCCGCGCGCCTCGCACGAGGTCGTCCTCGTCGGCCCCGCCGCGGTCGTCGACCCGCTCGCCCCCGCGCTCGCGCTCGCCGCGCGCGCCCTCGCGCTCGACCTCGCCGCCGACGGCGCGTTCGAGGCCGAAGGGGCCTGATCCGCGACCCCGGCGGCTCCGCGACTCCGGGTCACGCCGCAGCAGTGCGCCCCCGTCCCCGGGTCACTCCGCCTCTTCCCTTGCCCTCCCTCTTCTCCTCCCCTCTTCTCTTCTCCTACGGCACGAACTTGTAGCCGATCCCCCGCGCGGTCACGAAGTGCCTGGGCTGATCCGGATCGGGCTCGAGCTTCTGGCGCAGCTTCGTGACGAAGTTGTCGATCGTGCGCGCCGTGCCGTAGTAGTCGAAGCCCCACACCTTGTTCAGGATCTGCCGGCGGTCCATGACCTCGTTCGGGTGCTTCACGAAGTAGCCGAGCAGCTCGAACTCCTTGGGCGAGAGGTCGAGGACCTTGCCGGCGCGCGCGACCGTGCGGGCCGTGAAGTCGATGTCGACGTCGCCGAAGCGGAACGCCTCGACCTCCTTCTCGTAGCGCTTCTTGCGCCGCAGGACCGCGTTGATCCGCGCGATCAGCTCGCGGATCGAGAACGGCTTGGTCAGGTAGTCGTCGGCCCCCAGGTCGAGGCCCATGATCTTGTCGATCTCCTGGTCCTTCGCCGAGAGGATGATGATCGGGATGTCGACCTCGTTGCGCTTGAGCGTCTTGCAGATCTCGAACCCCGACATGCTCGGGAGCATGACGTCGAGCACGATCAGGTCGGGCTTGCGGTCGATCGCGAGCTCGAGCCCCTGCTCGCCGCGCGTCGCCGTCAGCACGTCGTAGCCCTCGTACTTGAGGTTCTTCGAGAGCCCGAGCGAGATCGCCGGGTCGTCCTCGATCACCAGGATCGTCTCCACGACGCCCCACCCCCCCGCCGCCGACCGCGCTCACGACGAGCATAGCCGTGGCGCGGGGCCACGGCTACGTGCGGAGCCAGACGGAGAAGCGGCTGCCGCGCGGCTTGAGGGGCGCGTGCGTGATCGTGCCCCCGTGGGCCTGCGCGATCGAGAGGGCGAGCGTGAGCCCGATCCCCGAGCCCTCGATCCGCTGCTCCTCGGCGTTCGTCCCGCGCTCGAACTTCACGAAGATCCGCCGGCGGTCGCGGCGCGGGACGCCGATCCCGTTGTCCTCGACCGCGACCTCGACGTGCCGGCGCCGCTGCGAGAGGACGACGCGCACCTTGCGCTCCGGGCCGGCGGAGTACTTCCAGGCGTTGTGGAGCAGGTTCAGGATCGCCTCGACCACGGCGAACCGGTCGACCGCGATCCGCGGGAGGTCCTGCACGACGACGACGTCGATCCCGAGCTCGTCGACGGTCCGGCCGAGCTGGTCCGCCAGGATCCGCAGCGCCTCGCGCACGAGCTCGCGCGGGTCCTCGAACCCGAGCCGGAGCCGCCACTTCTTGCCCTCGATCCGGCTGAACACGAGGAGCTGCTCGATCAGGCGCGTGAGGCGCTCGGCCTCGCGCGCCATGACCTGCAGGCACTCCTTCGCCTCGGCCTCGTCGTGGACGCGCCCGAGCAGGAGCGTGTCGAGGAACATGCGGATCGACGTGAGCGGCGTCTTGAGCTCGTGGGTGACGTTCGCCACGAAGTCGCTCTTGAGCTGCGCGGCCTTCGCCTCGCGGCGGACCGTCCGCATGGTCACGAGCACGCCGGCCGCGATCGCGGCGATCGAGAGCGCGAACGCCCACACCTGGACCGACTCGCGCGGGAGCGCCAGCGCGTCGTCGTCCTCCCCCGCGTCGGGCAGGGAGAACCGGACCGCGACGTGGTCGAGCGGCGCGCGGAGCGGCTCCACCGCGACGCCGGCGTCCCCGGCCCCCGGGTCGCGCGCCCCGGCGGCGACCTCGGCGCTCGGCACGAGGACGCAGCTCGGCCCGCGCAGGAGCGCGCGGGCGCGCACGGCCCGCTCGAGCTCGTCGAGGTCGCACGGCACGGCGCACAGCCCGACCGCGGGCGCCTCGACGCCGTCGGCCGCCTGCCCGGGTCCGCCGGCGGCCGCCGGCGCCCCGAGGATCGGGGCGATCACGACGACCTCGTAGCGCGAGCCGGACCAGGCGCGGGCGTAGCGGGCCGGGGGCCCGACCTCCCCGCCGGGGGCGGCGCCGGCGAGCAGGCCCGGGCCGGCGGCGCCCGCGCCCGGACCCTGGCCGCGCCCGGGGAGCGCGGCGGCGAGGTGCGGGGCGAACAGGTCCTCGAGGCGGACGCACGCGGCCTCGAGCAGCGCGCGCCGCTGCGCGAGCTCCTGCGCCCGCGCGCGCGCCGGCTGGCCCTCGGCCTCGAGCAGGCCGGCGGGGCGCGCGGCCACGTCCGGGACGACCTCGGCGGCGAGCCGGGGCGCCCCCCCCGCGAGCTCGGCCAGGAGGGCGCGGCGCGCGGCCCCGGCGCCCGCCCCGGCGGCCCACCTGTGCCCCCCCACCGCCAGG
>JANJTH010000913.1 GCA_024711205.1 Planctomycetota bacterium
CCGCGCCGGCCGCCGCGGCGAACGACGGCGCCCTCCGGCTCGCGCTCGCGCTCTCGCGCCTCCCCGGGCTCGCGCGCGACCTCGAGGACGGCGCGCGGCTCCATGCCCGCCTCCTCGAGCCTGGCGCGCCCCGCGCGCTCCGGGCCGAGGCGCTCGTCGAGTCGGGCGCCCTGGCCGCCGCCGCGAACGCGCTCGCCGGGCCCGACGAGGCCGCGGACCTCGACGCCGCGGTCCTCGCGGCGCAGGTCGCCCTGGCCCTCGGCCAGGCGCCGGCCGCCGACCCGCTCGCGCGCGCGGGGTCGGCGGACCCCGTTCGTGTCCGCCGCGCCGCGCGCCGCCTCGCCTTCACCCGCCGCTTCGGCGCGGTCGCGCTCGCCGGGCCCAACGACGCGCTCCGCGTCGTGATCCCGATCGACGCCGAGCGCCGCGAGGCCGCGGCGCGGGGGCTCGTCCTCGAGCACGGCGCCCTCGGGGAGCGACCCGGCGCGCTCATGGCCCCGCGGGGGCTCAACGCACGCACGCGCTTCGCCATGCGCGCGGTCGACCACGCGCGCGTCGACGGCGGCTCCCTGCACCGGGGGGACAAGGTGCGCCTCCGCCTCCGCGCCGGCTGGGGCACGGCCGAGCTCGAGGGGTTCCTCGTCGAGGTCGTCCCGGGGGCGGGGGACCACGGCCACACGATCGACCGACGTGGCCACGCCTGGGCCAAGGCCTCGGGCCCGTTCGCGTTCGAGCGCTCGTTCGAGGTCTGGCGCGACCGGGCGCGCGTGTCGTTCGCCTGCGACGGCGGGCTCGTCGCGCGCTGGGAGCGCCCGCACGCGCAAGGGCGCCGCGCCGGGACCGTCTACTTCGAGGGCGGCTGGTCGGGCGCCTGGCTGAGCCGGCTCGTCGTCGTGGGCGACTGGGACGAGGACGCCGCCATGCCGACGCCCCCCGACGCGGCGGCGCTCGAGCGCTGGGCGGGGCGGCTCCGTCCGGTCCCCGGCGACGCGCCGCTCGTGCGCGAGCGCGTGCCGGGCGCCCCCGCGGACCTAGGCGCGCTCCGCCGGGACGGCCTCGTGCTCGAGGCCCGCGCGCGCTGGATCACGGACGACCCCCGTCGGCACCAGCTCGTGGCGGCGACGCGCCTCCGGGGCGACTTCGAGCTGCGGGCCCGGCTCCGCCTCCAGGCGCACGACCACACCCAGCAGGGGGGGCTCGCGCTGCGCGACCCGCGCAGGTCGGGCGACACGCTCTGGCTCGGCGTCAGCCTGGCGCCGCAGGACGTGCGGGCGACCCATCTGCTCACCTTCTCGGGCCAGCGCCTCGCGGGCTGGGACATGCCGCTCTCCCCCCTCCCCTGGACCGAGGGCCCCGAGGCGACGGCGTGGCTGGCCCTGCGCCGGGTGGGCGACTGGGTCGTCCCGCTCGCCGGCAAGGACGAGCGCTCGCTCGCCCCGCTCCCGATCGGGCCGGTGCTCTTCCCGCTCGAGGTCGCCCCCGACGCCTGCCTCTACGCGCGCAGCTACAGCGAGGCCGAGCCTCACGCGCGGGTCGGCTTCGACCGCATCGAGCTGCTCGCCCCGGGGCCGTGACCCGGGCCACGGTGCGGGGCCCCCCGGGCCCGCCGCCCGGGTAGATTCTGGCCGCTGCCGGGGCCGCTCCCCGGCCACCCACGAGGAGGCGTGCCATGTCCGAGGTCCCGCTCCAGCTCCGCGACATCCGGTTCGTGCTCTACGAGCACCTGAAGGCCGACGAGGCGGTCGGGCTCGACCGCGACACGATCGACGCGTTCCTCGACGCGGGCGCGACGTTCACGCGCGAGTTCCTGGCCCCGATCAACCGCAAGGGCGACGCGATCGGCTGCACGCGCCACGAGGACGGCTCGGTCACGACGGCGCCCGGCTACAAGGAGGCGCTCGCGCAGTGGGCCGAGGGCGGCTGGGGCGGGATGGGCGCCCCCGAGGAGCTCGGCGGGCAGGGGCTCCCCCAGGTGCTCGTCACCGCGATCGACGAGCTCGTGATCGCGTCGTGCTGCGCGTTCCACAACTACTCCGGCCTCACGCGCGCGTGCGCGAACATGCTCATGCGGCGCGCCAGCGACGCGCAGAAGCAGACCTGGGCGAAGCCCCTGATCTCGGCCGCCTGGCAGGGGACCATGTGCCTCACCGAGGCCGGCGCCGGCTCGGACGTCGGCGCGTCGCTCACGCGCGCGACCCCGCTCGAGGGCGACCGCTACCTGATCCAGGGCGAGAAGGTGTTCATCACGTCGGGCGAGCACGACATGACGCCCAACCACGTGCACATCGTGCTCGCGCGCGTCGACGGCGACGGGCCGGGCGTGAAGGGCCTCTCGATCTTCATCGTGCCCAAGCTCCGCCTCGACGCGGACGGCAACCCGACGATCCCCAACGACGTGTTCTGCTCGGGGATCGAGGAGAAGATGGGGATCCACGGGTCGGTCACGACGACGATGAAGTTCGGCGAGAAGGGCGCCTGCGAGGGCTACCTGATCGGGAAGCGCCGCGAGGGGATCTCGATCATGTTCGAGATCATGAACGAGGAGCGGATCGTCGTCGGCCAGCAGGGCCAGGCGCTCGCCGCCACGGCCTACGGGCTCGCGCTCAAGTACTCGAAGGAGCGCCTCCAGGGCTCGTCGATCAGCCAGGGCAAGTCGATCACCGAGGAGAAGGTCGCGATCATCGAGCACCCCGACGTGCGCCGGATGCTGCTCACCGCCAAGGCGCAGCAGGAGGCGTGCCGGGCCCTGCTCCTCCACACGGGCCTGCTCCTCGACCGCGAGGCGCGTGCCACGGGCGACGAGAGGGTGAAGCTCGCGCGCCGGATCGCGCTGCTCACGCCCGTCTGCAAGGCCTACGGGAGCGAGGTCGGGTTCCAGGCCTGCTCGACGGCCATGCAGGTGTTCGGGGGCTACGGCTACATCACGGAGTATGGCGTCGAGCAGCTCGTGCGCGACGCGCGGATCGCCTGCGTCTACGAGGGCACGAACGGGATCCAGGCGATCGACCTCCTGTTCCGCAAGGTCGCGCGCGACCGGGGCGAGGGGCTGACCGAGCTCCTGGGCGAGATCGGGGCCTTCGTGAAGGCGCAGCGCGGCGCCTTCGACGGCGCGCTCGCCGCCGAGCTCGACGAGCTCGGCCGCCGCGCGGGCGAGCTCGGCGCGGCCGCGATGGCGCTCGGCAAGCGGATCGCCAAGGAGGACATGGCGGGCGCGGCCCTCGGCGCGACGCCGTTCCTGACCGTCGTCGGCAACGTGCTCGCCGCGCACTACCTGCTCGAGCAGGCCCTCGTGGCCGAGGCCGCGCTCCGCGAGCGCGGCGCGCCGGCCGACCCCGCCGCCCGGGCCGCCTGGGCCCAGGGCAACGACGACGCCGCGTTCTACGCGGCGAAGGTCGAGACGGCCCGCTTCTTCGCGCACCAGCTCCTGCCCGAGAACGCCTGGCGCGTGGCCCAGGCGACCGCCGAGGACCGCTCGGCGCTGCGCGTCCCCCTGTAGCGCCCGACGCGCGCGCCCCGCCCAGGCCCGGGGCGCGCCCCCGCCCCGGCGCCCCGGGGGGGGGGCCCCCACCCCCCGGGCCCGCCCCCCCCCCCCCGCGGGGGGGGGGCGGGGGCGCCGGCGCCGCCGCCCCCCCCCCCCCGGCGGCCGCGCCGGGGGGCGCCCCCGCGCCCTGGCCGGGGCCCCCGCGTCGGGCGCTACAGGGGGACGCGCAGCGCCGAGCGG
>JANJTH010000951.1 GCA_024711205.1 Planctomycetota bacterium
CGGCGGCGCGCCGCCGGCGGACGGCGCGCGCTCGGGCGAGCCCGGGCCGACCCCGGGGAGGCCCGGGCCGACCGGCGCGAGCAGCCCCCCGGGGGCCGAGGTCGCGAGGGGGACCTGGGCCAGGAAGAACACCCCGAACGCGACGAGGAAGTGGCCGACCGTCGGGCCGGCGGGTCCGGGCGCCGAGGCGGCGGCGCCCGCGGCCCACGCCGCGCGCAGGCGCGCGACCCCGGTCCGACCCGCGGCGTCCGGCCGACGGGTCCAGGCCAGGCCGCCCGCGAGCGCGACGACGCCCGTCAGGAGCGCCGCGCCGACGGCCCCCTGGGCGAGCCGCGCCCGCCGCCCGCCGTCGGCGGCCAGCCGCTCGAGCGCCGAGGGCGCATCGTCGCGCACGACCGGGCGCGGCGCGGCGGCCTGCGACGCCCACCACCCGAGCGCGGCCGCGAGCACGAGCACGGCGAACGCGCGCTCGAGCGCGCGCAGGAGCCGCGCGTCCGGGGCGAGGCGCTCGCCGCCCGCGACCTCGCCGGCCGCCCCGGCGTTCAACGGGTCGACGTCCCCCGGCCCGCCCCCGCGGGGCCCGGGCCCCCGGGGCCTCACCTGCCGGCGCCCGTCACGCGTCGACGCCCGTCACGCGCCGGCGCCCGTCACGCGTCGATCAGGCCGTCGAGCGGGCTCGACGCGGCGGCGTGGAGCCGCCGCGCGATCCGCCCGGCGCGCCAGGCCAGGCGCCCGGCCAGCGCCGCGTGGCGGACGGCCGTCGCCATGGCGACCGGGTCGCGCGCGCCCGCGACGCCCGTGTTCAGGAGCACGCCGTCGCAGCCCAGCTCGAACGCGACCGCGACGTCGCTCGCCGTCCCGACCCCCGCGTCGACGATCACCGGCACCCGGCTCTGCTCGACGATGATCCGCAGGTTCGTCGGGTTGCGGATCCCCAGCCCCGAGCCGATCGGCGCCGCGAGCGGCATGACCGCCGCGCACCCGAGCGCCTCGAGCCGCTGGCAGGCGACCGGGTCGTCGCCGATGTACGGGAGCACGACGAAGCCCTCGGCCACGAGCTGCGCGGCCGCCGCGAGCGTCGCCGCCCCGTCGGGGAACAGCGTGCGCGGGCAGCCGATCACCTCGAGCTTCACGAGCGGCGTGCCGAGCACCTCGCGCGCGAGGCGCGCCGTGCGGAGCGCCTCCTCGGCGGTGAAGCAGCCGGCGGTGTTCGGCAGGAGCGTGTACTTGCCCTGGAGCCGCGAGAGCACGTCGGGGCCCGGCTGGTCGCCGAGCGCCACGCGGCGGACCGCGACCGTCACGACCTCGCAGCCGCTCGCCGCGAGGGCCGCGTCCATGCGCTCGAGCGTGTCGTACTTGCCGGTCCCGAGCATGACCCGGGAGCCGAAGCTGTAGGGCCCGATCCGCAGCGGGTCGTCGCCCGCGGCCACGCCCGCGGGGTCTGGGGTCGCGGTCACGTCACCCTCCTCCGACGAGCGTCACGACCTCGACGCGGTCGCCCGGGGCGAGCGCGCGCGCGGCGTGCTCGGCGCGCCGCACGACGGACTGGTTCACCTCGACGGCGACCCCGGCCGCCGGCGCGCCGACGAGCGCGAGCAACGCCGCGACCGTCGTGCCCTCGGGCACGTCGCGCGCCTCGCCGTTGACGACCACCTGCACCGGCCTGACCTCGTGGCCGCCGATTCTAAGGGCGTCCGACGCGGGCGCGCGCGGTCAGTTCCGCGTGGCGAACCAGGCGATCGCGGCGCCGCCCACGACGAGCAGGACGACGAACACCGCGACGACGGCGATCAGGGCGCCCTTGCCGCCCGCCGGGCGGCCGCCGGGCAGCGGCGCCTCGTCCACCGTCTCGACCTGCCCCGGGGGGGGCTCGGGGAAGAGCGGGGGCGGCGGGGGCGGCGCCTCCAGGGGCGCGGGCGGGGGCGGCGCCACGAGGTCACCCGTGGGCGGCGGGTGCGGGGCCGTCACCTCGGCGGCCCCGTAGTCGGCGGCGCCGGGGACGACGATCGGCGCGTCCTGCCCCGCGGACGTCGCCTCGAACCCGGCGCCCGGCTCGATCGGCGGCGGGGCCGCCGGGGCCGCCGGGGCCCCGCCGTCGAGCGCCGGCCGGACCTCCGCGCGCAGGAGCGCCAGCGCCTCGGTCGCCGTCTGCGGGCGCCTCGACGGGAGCTTCTCGAGCAGCCACGCCACGAGGCGCTCGAGCGGCTCGGGCGCGTCGGGGCGGCCCTCGCGGAGGAGCGGCGGCTTCTGGTAGAGGTGCATGGGCAGGAACTCGCTCGCCTCCTTGGCGACGAACGGGAGCCGGCCCGTGGCGATCCGGTAGATCGTGACCCCGAGCGAGTAGAGGTCGGCGCGGCCGTCGACCGTGGGCTCGGTGATGCTCTCCGGCGCGATGTACGCGGGCGAGCCCGTGATCTTGCCGGCCATGGTCGTGTAGAACTGGTCGCCGGCGCCCGAGTCCTCGGCGTCGAGCACGCGCGCGATCCCGAAGTCCATGATCTTGAGCCGCTCGCGCCCCGTCTTGTCGCGCCAGATCCGGAAGTTCTGCGGCTTGATGTCGCGGTGCACGATGTTCGACTGGTGGATCGCCTCGAGCCCCTGCAGCGCCTGCTCGGTCAGGTCGACCACGCGGCGCAGGTCGAGCGGCCCCTCGCGCTTGAGCGCCTCGTCGAGCTGCTCGCCGTCGATGCACTCCATGGCCATGTAGAACGACCCGTCGGCGGTCTCGGCCGCGTCGTGGATCTCGATGATGTTCTCGTGCGCGCACATGCTCGTGGCGAGGATCTCGCGCTTGAACCGCGCGGCGGCGTCGGTGCTCTTGGCCATGTCGAGCACGACCTTGAGCGCCATGGGCCGCTCGCGCGCCGCGTCGTCCTTCTCGTAGGCGAGGTAGACGGCGCCCATGCCGCCCTCGCCGAGCTTGCGCAGGACGACGTACTTCTCGTCGAGCCCCGTGCGGGCGAGCTCGGGCGGGAACGCGGGCGCGCCGCCCGCGAGCTCGCGCGTCCCCTCGGTCTCGTCGGCCGGCTGGGGCCCCACGACGGGGCCCGGCGGCGGAGGGGCCGCGACCGCCGGGGGCCCCGCCGCCGGCCAGCCGGCCTGCTCGAGCGCCTGCAGCACGTCGGCGACCGTCTGCGAGTTGCGCTCGATCCCCGCGTAGCCGGCGGCCCGGTACTTCTCGGTCACGCCAGCGTTGTCGCGCTCGAGCGCGGCCTGCGCCGCGGCGTCGAGCTCCTGGTCGAGCGCGGCCGCGAGGAGCCCCTCGCGCGCGAGGAGCTCGCCCATGCGGACGTCGCGGCCGCTCGCGTGGTCGCGGACGGCCCACATGACGCCGCGCAGCCGGTCCTCGGGCACGGCGCCGCGCTCGCGGAGGAGCTTCAGGTAGACCGACTCGCCCTTGAGGAACAGGCAGCGCCGCGCGACCCGCTCGATCCGCCCCCGCTGCTCGGGCGTGAGCCCCCGCGTGCGCGCGAGCAGGTCGAGCAGGTCGCTCGCCTGCCCGGCGTCGACCGCCCGCAGCCCGGCCGCCGCCCCGGCCGGGTCGAGCAGCCCCTGGAGGATCACCACCTTGGCGTAGAAGAGGTCGAGGAACGTCGCCGCCACCGGGCTCCCAGGCGGGGCATTGTGCGGCCGAGGGCGGGCGGGCGCAACGAGGTCCGGGGAGGAGGAGGAGCTTCGCTGGGTGTGGGCGCGCGGGACGCGGGGCAGCGGGCAAGGGCAAGGGCAAGGGCAAGGGCAGGGGAAGACGGGAGGAGACAGGAGGGGGTCGCGCGCGCCGCGGGGAGAGGAGCCGGAGCGGGGGGGGGGGGCCGCGCGGCGCCAGCGGGGGGGGGGGGGGGGGCGCCCCGCGCCCCCCCCCCCGGC
>JANJTH010000954.1 GCA_024711205.1 Planctomycetota bacterium
CCGAAGCCGACGGACCCGACGCCGACGGACCCGACGCCGACGGACCCGACGCCGACGGACCCGACGCCGACGGACCCGACGCCGACGGACCCGAAGCCGACGGACCCGAAGCCGACGGACCCGACGCCGACGGACCCGAAGCCGACCGGTCCCTCGTGGTGGGCGGAGCTCCCCGAGGCCGAACGCCCGCAGGTCCCGTTGCCCGTCGGGCTCGTGTTCGGCGAGGAGCCGCGGACCTACCGCAACGAGGCCGACGGCTCGGTCCTCGTCTTCGTCCCGGGCGGCGAGGCCCTCGTGGGCGAGCCGCCGGTCCGCGTGCGCGTGCGGCCGTTCTTCGTCGGTCGCGACGAGGTCACGGCGGGTCAGGTCGCGCGCGTCCTCGGTGGCCCGGCGCCTGCGGACCCGAACCTCCCGGCGTCGTCCGTCTCCTACGACGACGCCGTCGCCTACTGCGAGAAGGTCGGGCTGCGCCTCCCGACGGAGGTCGAGTGGGTCCGCGCGGCCCGGCTCGACCGCTCCGATCCGTTCCCGTGGGGCGCCGAGGACCCGGCGGCCTCGCGCCGCAAGCTCGCGAACGTCAGCGGCGCGCGGCACGGGTTCACGGGGCCGGTGCCAGGAGGATCTTGCCCTGAGGGGACCTCGCCCGTAGGCTGCCGCGACCTGGTCGGCAACGTGGCCGAGTGGGTCAGCGACCTGGCCGCGGACGGCGAGCGACGCGTCGTGAAGGGGGGGAGCTTCCGGGCCGTCTCTGACCTGTGTCGCGTGACCGCGCAGATGCGGCTGCGACCGGCGGACCGGAGGGACTTCGTGGGTCTGCGCGTGGCGCGGTCCACCCGCTAGAGAGCAACGAGTTTTCGAGCCGGCGCGGCGGGCACGGGCCCGGCGAGGGCCGGACAGGGTCGGGGGGGCCACGGGCCTCCAGGAGAGGGGAACGTGATGAAGGTGTTCAAGAACGCCGCGGCGGCCTTCGTGGCCTGCGCGGCCCTGAGCGCGCCCGCCTGGGCGCAAGGCGTCGACGACGGCGGCGATCCGGACCGGATGTCGCTCAGCTCGAAGCCGCTCGACTCGGGCTCCGACGCGGACAAGACGATCGCGAAGGCCCAGGCCGTGACCGACTGCATCCAGCAGATCCTCGGCGACTGGTCGTTCTCGGCGATCCGCGGCGAGCGCCGCCGCGCGCTGATCATGGCGCTCGCGGGCGAGGAGGGCTTCCTCCTCAACGAGTCCTTCTCGCAGAGCCGCGGCGGCAGCAAGAAGTGGATGTACCGCGCCGAGGTCTCGCGCGACGACGCGAAGCAGCGCGTGCTCAACGCCCTCGACGTGGCGAACACGTTCGGCAAGGAGCAGTTCATGATCGTGGCCACGCCGGGCCAGTGGTACGAGGGGCCGCGTGGCGCGGGCCGCTTCGAGCTCAACGACCGCTCGGCGAACGGCCTCGGCAAGTCGATCGCCGTGAACACGTCGACCTACCTGAAGGACGTGAAGTTCCGCGAGGCGCCGGCCGCCAGCAACACGGAGCGCGTCGAGCGCGCGGCCGAGTCGCTCGGCACCGACCCGCAGACGAAGCAGCTCCAGGACTTCGCGAACGCGTTCAACATCCCGCTCGTGTGCTCGGTCTCGGGCACGATCGTCTACGAGCCCTACCCGGCCGAGGACCAGGGCGCGATCATGGGCGTCCTGCGCGTCTCGTACATGAAGGGCCGGCTCTACCACCGTCCGACCGACACGATCCTCGCCGAGTTCGAGCTCAAGATGAGCCCGAGCAACGTGCTCGACCGGAACACGGCCCGCGGCCAGGCGAACTTCCGCGCCTTCCCGACCATGCTCGTCGGCAGCAAGGAGCACCTCGCCCGCAAGGTCGAGGAGTACGGCCAGATCGCCGGCGAGACGCTCGGCAAGGGGATCAGCAAGAAGCTGTTCGAGATGTTCTACGCGAACCAGCCCGACGCGGCCGGCGCCTCGAGCGGCGGCGGCGGCGGCGGCGGCGCGGGCCCGCGCAAGTGCCCGGGCTGCGGCGACACGATCCTCTCGGCCGAGCCGAAGAACTGCCCGGCCTGCGACTCGCCGCTCCCCGCGGCCCAGGGCGGCGGCGCCGCGGCCGCCGGGCCGGCCCGCCGGACCCCGACCCCGACCGACCACTACGAGCTCCGGTTCGTGAACTGGCCGGGCAGCGTCGCGGACGACGTCGTGGGCAAGCTCCAGGACTTCGACTGCGGGTTCGCCGGCTGGCAGGAGGGCGGCATGCAGGGCAACGTGAAGGTCTACAAGTGCACGTTCGTGGGCGAGATGATCGTGCGCCAGATCAACACGGCCCTCGAGGAGCTCGGCAAGAAGAACGTCGCCAGCGTCCAGAAGAGCGGCAACACGCTCACGATCACGAGGACCGGCAGCAACTAGCCGCCTCGAAGCCCGCCTGAGCGGCCCCCGGGGGGACGGCGCGAGCCGTCCCCCCGGTCCGCGTTCACCGTTCGACTGCCCTGGAGGTCTCCGTGTCGATCGCTCGAAGCGCCCTCGTCGTCCTCGTCCTCGCCGGCGCGGGGTGCACCGTCCGCGTCTCGCCTGCCCCCCGGCAAGATCAGCGCACCACCTGCAACGGGTGCGGGGACGTTCTGACGAGCTCGACCGCCTACTGCCGGACCTGCGACTCGGCCCAGCAGCCCGGGACCGCACGGACCGAGGCGCCGCCGGCCGAGCCCGCGCCGGCCCCGAAGCCCGAGCCCGCGCCGGCCCCGAAGCCCGAGCCCGCGCCGGCCCCGAAGCCCGAGCCCGCGCCGGCCCCGAAGCCCGAGCCCGCGCCGGCCCCGA
>JANJTH010000956.1 GCA_024711205.1 Planctomycetota bacterium
CCGCGCGTCAGGGCGCGCGCCCGAGCCGGCGCAGCACGGCGGCGGCGAGCGCCTCGGGCGCCTCGAGCGGGACGAAGTGGCCGACGTCGGGGAGGGACACCTGCTCGAGCGGCCCGGTGAGCCCGCGCGCGAGCCCCTCGAAGCAGGCGGGGCCCAGGCAGCCGTCGCGGAGCCCATGGACGACGGTCGCGGGCGCCCCGACGGGCAGGAGGAGCGCGGCGCGGTCGCGCGCGCCGCGCGGGAACGGGGCCGGCACGGGGCCGGTCAGGAGCGGGCGGAGCGCGCGGTAGGTCGCGACGACGGCCTCGAGCGTCCCCGGGGCCGCGAGCGTCCGCTTCACCTCGGCGAGCCGCCCGGGCGGCGGCGTCCAGCCGGGCGACCAGGCGGCCCACAGGCGGTCGATCGCGGCCATGTCGTCGGCTCGCAGCCAGCGGGCCGCCCCGGGGAGCTGCATGCGGAGCATGTAGGCGCTGCGGGCGAGCTGGCGCGGGTCGCGCGGGAGGTTCGCGAGGAGCACGCGCGGCGGCGGGACCGCCACCGCCACGAGCGCGAGGTCTCGCGCCCGCCGGCCCGCGCGCCCGGACCGCCGCTCGGCCTCGTCCTGCGCGGCGCCGGCGTAGGCCGCGACGGCGCCCCAGTCGTGGCCGACGAGCACGACCCGCGGCGACGGCGCGCGGCCCACCGACTCTTCGGCCGGTTCGCCCCCCGCTGGCGCGTCCTCCGCGCGCCCGTCCGGCGGCGCCGTGAGCGCGTCGACGAGCGCGAGCGCGTCGCGCCCGAGCGCGCCGGCGCCCAGGTCGCCGTCGGGCGGCGGGCCCGTGGGCCCGTAGCCGCGCAGCCACGGCGCCACGCAGCGGACGCCGGCCGCGGCGAGGCGCTCGGCCACGGGCGCCCACGAGCCCGGGTCGTCGGGGAAGCCGTGCAGGAGCAGCGCGAGCGGGGCGGCCCGCGCGCGCGGGTCGGCGACGTCGAGGGCGCCCGCCGGCGCCCACGCCAGCGCCGCGAACCGCAGCGAGGCCGTGGGCACCTCGATCCGGGCGGGCGCGCGCTCCTGCGCCAGGGCCGGGGGCGCCCCCGCGCCCGGGCTCGCGCTCACGGCGACGCGCCCGCGGGCGCGTCCGCCCCGCCCGCCGGGTCGTCCGGCGTGTCCGGGACGACGAGCGCCGCGCGGACGGGCGAGGCGTCGGCGCCCTCGAGCCGGAGCGGCAGGGCCACGAGCACGTAGGCGCCCGGCGCCACGTGGTCGAGGACCAACCCCTCGAGGTTCAGCACGCCGCGCCGGAGCAGGGCCTGGTGCGCCTCGAGGGCCTTGCTCTCCTGGGGGTCGACCGACGGCGTGTCGATCCCGACGAGGACGACCCCGTGGTCGGCGAGGAAGTCGACGAGCTCGGGCGAGAGGCTCGCGAAGTCCTCGTTCCAGCGCGCGGGGTCGGGGAACGTCCCCGTGCGCACGAGCACCCGCGGCGCGCGCGGCGGCCCGGGCAGGTGTCGGGGCAGCACGCGCTCGCCCCGGCCGACGTCGACGTGCACGACCTCGCACGGCCCGTAGTAGGCCTCGAGCGGGACCGCGTCGATCGCCCTCCCCGCGCCCGCGTAGTGCGACGGCGCGTCGGCGTGCGCGCCCACGTGGAGCGTCGTCGTGACCGCGCTCAGCTCCAGGTTCGCGCCCGCGGCGATCGACAGCCCGACCGCGCGCGCGTACGGCACGTCCCCCGGCCACACGGCGAGGCGCGCCGACACGGGGGGCGAGATGTCGATCAGCCGGCCCACGCGGCCACGATACGCTCCCCGCCGGCGAAGCTCCCCCGCCGGCGAAGCACCCCCGCACCCAGCGAAGCTCCCCCCGTTCCCGTTCCCGCGGTTCGCGCGACCCCGAGGCCCCTCCATGGAGTCCTCCCCCGAGCGTCAGCCTCTTCCCTTGCCCTTGCCCTTGCCCTTGCCCTTGCCCTCCCTCTTCCCTTCTTCTTCCCCCTCTTCTTCTTCCCCCTCTTCTTCTTCCCCCTCTTCTTCTTCCCCCCTCTTCCTCCCCCCTCAACTGAAGCAGCTCACCCCCGCCGCCACGGGGTACCTCGCCACCCCCCGCCCGCGCGACGTGCACCACGGCCGCCTCGCCGGGACCTGCACGAGCTCCCACCCGGGCAGCACGACCGCCGTGAGCGCGAGCCCGTGCACGCACCCCGTGTCGACCCCGACCGCGTGCGGCAGCGCGAGCGGCCGGTCGAGCACCGTGTGCCCGAAGATCAGCCGCTCGGGCCCCGTCCACGCGTCCGTCCAGAACCGCCACCCCGGCGGGGCCTTGCTCGGCCAGGCCGAGCGCCCGCTCCCTGCGGGGTCGAGGCACTGCGCGTGGAGCAGCGCGCGCCGGGGCTGCTCCTCGAGCGCGAGCCCCGGGAGCGCGCCCGCGTGCACGACGGCCGCCCCGTGCTCGGGGAGCCGGAGCCAGAGCGGGAGCGTCGCGAACCAGTCCAGGTCGTCCTCGTCGAGGAGCCCGCGCGTCCGCGCGTGGTCCGGCCGCAAGGCCTCCGCGGGCCGCCGGCGCTGCGCGACGTGCAGGTCCTCGTGGTTGCCGAGCACGCACGCGTGCTGGCGCGCCAGCGCCACGCACCCCTTCGGGTCGGGCCCGCGGTCGACGAGGTCGCCCGTGAAGATCACGCGGTCGCGCGAGGTCACGGCGAGCCGGTCGAGCAGGTCGAGCGCCTCGTCGCGGCAGCCGTGCAGGTCGCCGACGACGATCGTCCGGCCGGGGGCGGGCGGAGGCTCACGGGCCTCGGGCGCGATCGCCGGGGCCGAAGGGGGCGCCATGTTCATCGCCCGGCCGACGCGGACCGGCGGCTCGGCCTGTCAGCCACCCGGCGCCGCCGCCCCGGCCGCCGGGCCGGTCAGGCCGGCGGCTCCTCCGGCGAGGTCGCCTGGCCGCGGCGGAAGCTCACGGCCCAGTCCACGTCGGGCAGCGCGGGCCCCTCGCGCGAGCCGGGCTCCTTCGCGCCGGACCCCGCCCCCGCTGCGGGCCTGGGCGCGTCCTTCGCCGCGGCCGGCGCCCTCGGGGCGGGCGCGTCCTCCGGCTCCTCGGCCTCCGCGGCCGGCGCCGGGAGCGGCTTGGGCAGGAACTCGATCTCGGCGCTGACCCGGATCTTGTGGCTGCGGACGAACCGGTCGAGCTCCTGCTGGATGTCCATCTGCCGGAGGAACCCGCTCAGCTCGCGGGCCACGAAGCCGTACAGCTCCTCCTTGCCCTTCGTCGCGTTCTGGATCACGCCGCGCGCGAGGTCGCGCGGGATCTTGGCGTCCTTCACGTAGCGGCGGACCGTGTCCTCCGTCATGAAGTAGGCGCCGAGCCCCAGCGTGAGGAGGCGCCGCGTCAGGTTGTCCTGCCCGCCGCCCCGCTCGTCCTCGCGCTCCGGTCCAGTCACGCGGGCCCCCTCAGTATTCCTGGAGGACCTGGGCCAGGGCGGCCGCCAGGTCGTCGGCCTCGAGGAGCCGCGGCCCCTCCGCCTTGAGGAACCGGGCCCCGTGCGCCATGAGCTTCCGGTAGCCCTCGCGGTCGCTCTCGGGGCCGACCACGAGCAGGAACAGGCGCACGGGCTCCCCGTCGGCCGCGTCGAAGGGCACCCCGCGCCGCGCGCGCCCGAGGACGGCGCCGAAGCGCCTGGCGCCCTGGAGCCGCACGTGCGGCATGGCGGCGCCCCCGCCGAAGCCGGTGCTGAGGAGCTTCTCGCGCTCGAGCACGGCCGCGAGCAGGCGCTCGGCGTCGAGGTCGAGCCGCGCGGCGGCGACGTCCACGAGCGCCCGCAGCGCCGCCGTGCGGTCGTCCGTGTCGAGGTCGATGGGGGTCGGGTCGAGCGAGAGCGCGAGCGACGGCATGCGAGCGGGTCTCCTACGAGGCGCCGGGCGGCGGGTCGGCCGCCCCGGACGTGGCACCCTTGAGCGCGCGCAGCCTGCTCATCGCGCTCGAGGCCTTCTTCGAGAGCGACGGATCGGCCGCCTCGCCGGGCGCCTCCGGCCCCTTCGAGATCGTCTGCGCCCCCGGGGGCGCGGCCGCGGCCACGGGCTCCGTGGCGCCGGCGGCGCCGCCGCTGGCCGCGCCGGACCCGCCGGCCTTGAGCGCCTTGAGCCGGCTCAGGGCCGAGGTCGCCTTCTTCGAGACGGCCGGATCGGCCGCCTCGCCCGGCGCCTCGGGCCCCTTCGAGATCGGCGGGGCCCCGGCCCCCGCGGCGCTCCCGGTCGCCGGGCCGCCCGCGCCGCCTGCGGCCGCCCCGGCGCCGCCGGCCTTGAGCGCCTTGAGGCGGCTCAGGGCGGAGGAGGCCTTCTGCGAGACGGCCGGATCGGCCGCCTCGCCGGGCGCCTCCGGGCCCTTCGAGATCGGCGGCCCGGCGGGCGGCGGCGAACCGCCCCCGCCCGAGGGCGCCGGCGCGTCGCCGCCGCCGGCCTTCAGGGCCTTGAGGCGGCTCAGGGCCGAGGTCGCCTTCTTCGAGACGGCCGGGTCCGCGGCCTCGCCCGGGGCCTCCGGCCCCTTCGAGATCGCCTGCCCGCCCGGGGCGACGCCGCTCGCGGACCCGCCGCCGCCGTCGTCGCGGGCGTCCCCGCCGCCCGGGGGGCCCGACGTGGGGGGCGCGCCGCCCGTCTTGAGCGCGCGCAGCCTGTTCATCGCCGACGACGCCTTCTTCGAGACCCCGGGGTCCGCCGCGTCGCCGGGCGCCTCGGGGCCCTTCGAGATCTTCTGCCCGTCGGCGGGCTGGGGCGCCCCGCCGGGCGCCGCCGCCCCGCTGGCCTCGCCCGGGTCGCCCGCCGGCGCCGGGGCGCTCGCCGCGGGGGACGCCCCGCCCGACTTGAGCGCGCGCAGCTTGTTCATGGCCGACGCGGCCTTCTTCGCGACGGTCGGCGCGGCCGCGTCGCCGGGCGCCTCGGGGCCCTTCGACACGCTCGCGGGCGGGGCCGGGGCCTCGCCCCCGGGCTCGCCGCCGCCCTTCATCGTGCGCAGGCGGTCGGCGATCCCGCCGATCCGCCGCGTCTTGGTCTGGAAGCCCTCGATCGAGGCGACCTTGCCGCCCCCCGTGATCGTGGCGGCGATCGTCGGCCCGGCGGCGCGCGGGGCCTCCTCGGCCGGCGCGGGCGGCTGCGCGGCGACCGGCGTCTTCGGGCGCTTGAGCGTCTCGAGCAGGTCGCGCGCGTCGTCGCACGTCCCGTCGAGCTCGAGCGCGCGCCGCGCCCAGCCCTGGGCGAGGCCCAGGTTCTCGTCGTCCCGCGCGCGCCGCGCGGCCCGCACGAGCGCGCGCGCGGCCTCGTCGGCGCGCCCCTTCCCGACGAGCACCCGCGCGAGCCGCTCCCGGTGCTCGGGGCGGTCGGGCTCGTGGTCGAGCGCGCGCTTCACGGCCTCCTCGGCCAGGTCGCCGCGGCCGGTGAGCATCGCGAGCTCGAACACGGCCGCCGCGCGCCGGGCCGCCGCGGGCGCGTCCTTGCCCTGCGCCTCGACCCGCGCGAGGAGCAGGTGCGCCTCGAGGTCGCCCCCCTGCCGCTCGAGGTGCTCGCCCAGGACCTTGCGGGCCAGCTCGAGGTCGCCCTGGCGCAGCGCGGCCTCGCCGAGCCCCCTGAGCGAGTCCCCGCCGGGCGCCTCCTCGCCCAGCTCCAGCCCGAGCCGCGCCGCCTCGAGCTTGAGCGCGAGGTCCTCGGGCTTGAGCGAGGACAGCTTGCGCAGCGCGCCCAGGAGCTCGCGCCGGTCGCCCTGGCGCCGGAGCCCCTCGACGACCTGCGCGTAGTGCGCGATCGCCTTGTCCGCCTGCTGCTTGTCGTCGTAGGCCCGGGCCAGGAACCGCCGCGCCTCGCCGTGCGTCGGCTCGAGCTCGATCACCTTCTCGTAGAGCTCGACGACGCTCCCGGCCGACGCGGAGGCGAGCCCGCTCTCCTCGAGCGTCTTCGCGAGGCGGAGGTACTCGCGCACGGCGTCGTCCTTGCGCCCGAGCTTCGCGTAGGTCGTCGCGAGCGCCTGGCGCGCGAGCAGGTCGTCCGGGTCGATCGCGAGCACGCGCTCGAGCACGCCCACGGCCCGCGCGTGCTCGCCGGCCTCGAGGGCCGTCATCGCGAGCTCCTGCAGGTCCAGCACGGCCTGGGCCGTGTCCCCCAGCTCGACCGACAGCTCCGCGAGCCGCTCGCGCAGGTCGTGGCGCCCGGGGTCGAGCGCGAGCAGCGCCGTCAGGGCGCGGCGCCGGTCCTCCGGGCCCTCGGCGGCCGCGAGCAGGTGCTCCCACTGCGCGACCGCCGCCTGGAGGCGCCCGGCCGCGGCCGGGTCGCCCAGCTCCTCGAGCGCGCGCGCCTCCCGCGTGAGGAGCTCGGCGTGGCGCTCGCGCGCCTCGTGGTGCCCCGGGTCGAGCTCGAGCACGCGCGCGAGCGTGATCGTCGCCACGTCGAGCCAGCCGTCCTTCGCGCAGCGGACCGCGTACTCGAGGTAGCGCTTGCAGGCCTCGGGCACGTGCCCGAGCGCCTCGGCGAGCTGCCCGATCCGCCGCGGCAGCTCGTAGTCGGCGTGCCCGAGCTCCTCGGCCCGCAGGAACCGCTCGCGCGCGCGCTCGAACTCGCCCTGCTCCTCGAGCTCCGCCCCGAGCGCGAGCTGGTCCTGGGCCGAGAGCGCCACGGCGTCGCCCTCCTGGACCATCTTCGCGAGGACCCGCAGCGCCACGAGGTCGGGGGCCCGCACGACGTCGAGCGCCTCCTCGAGGTTGCGCCGCCCGTCGAGCGCCCCGAGCAGCTCCTGCACGGCCGGGCCGTGCTCGGCGTCGGGGCGGTAGGCCCGCGGGGTGGGCGCGTAGACGTCCTTGAGCGACGGGATGAGCCGGCGCAGCTCGAGCAGCTCGTTCTGGCGGCGGATCGCCTCGCGCGTGAGCTGCACCGGCGAGAGCGACACGCGCGCCTGGAGGTCCTCGGTCTCGAAGATGTCGAGCGGCGGCTCGCCGCGGAAGAACTCGTAGGACGCGTCGCCCCAGGAGAAGAGCTCGAACACCTCCTCGGCGATCTGGTAGGCGAGCGCCTTCTGAACGTCCGACTCGAGGACGATCCCCATGCCGACGAGGATCTCGCCCAGCCGGAGCCGGTTCTGGGCCGCGCGCTGGCGCTCGAGCGCGGCGGAGAGCTGCTCCTCGGTCAGCTTGCGCCGCTTGAGGAGCGCCTTGCCGAGCAGCGTCCGCGAGCGGCTCGTCTTGAGCAGCTCGATCGTGCCGCGCTTCATGTAGAGGTACTTGACCTGCCCGTCCTTGCCCTGGAGCTTGAGCGTGCCCGAGCGGCTCTGCTCCTGGTAGCTCGTGAGCAGGAGCGCCAGGTCCGCCTCCTCGCCGGTGCGGAGGTCCCTCACGGTGGTCACGTCACCGCTCCGGACGCCGCGGGGGCGGTGCCCCGGGGTCCGCGTCGTCCGCGGGCGGCCCGCCCGCGCGCAGGCGGCGCACGAGCGCCTCGTAGCGCGGGTCACGCCGGAGCGGGTCGAGGTCGGGGTCCTTGTCCATGTGCCCGGCGTCGTCGAAGCCGTGCTCGATCGCCCGCTCGAGGTGCTCGAACGCCTGGTCGATCCGGCCCCAGCGCGAGTAGGTGCAGGCCAGGTTGTACCAGGCGACCTCGTTCGTCGGCTCGAGGTCGAGGACCCGCTTGAACTCGGCCTCGGCGCGCTCGAACCGCGCGAGCTGCAGGTAGTGCAGCCCCTGGTCCATGTGGATCGCGGCGAGCTCGCGGTCGCTCACGGCGGCGAGCGGGACCGCGCCGCGGTGGAGCGCGAGCCACTGGGCGCCGACCGGGTCCTGGAGGCGGAACAGCGCGATCGCGGCCACGGTCCGCACGTCGAGCGAGGGCTCGTCGCGGAGCAGCGCGCGCAGCGCCGGCACGGCCTCGACGCCGCCGAGCCGCTCGAGCTCGAGCGCGCGCGCGCGGCGCGCGCGGTAGGGCAGCTCCTCGTAGCCCTCGAGGTCGTGCGCGAGCCGGGCCACGAGCGCGCGCGTGAGGCCGAGCCGCGTCCAGCGGGCGAGCCGCGCGGCCGTCGCGCGGGCGTGCGGGGTCGCGCCGTCCTTGGCCCGCTGGGCGAGCGGCTGCTGCGCGAGCGGCCCGAGCGCGAGGAGCGCGTCCTCGGCGGCGCGGCGGACCGCCGGGTCGACGTCGTCGAGCGCGCCGAGGGCCCCGTCGAGCGCCTCGTCGCGCACGCGCCGGTAGGCGCCCCGCACGGCGGCGTCGGGGTCGCGCAGCCCGAGCCCGACGATCGGGGCGCACAGGTCGGCCAGCCCCCGGTAGCCGGCGACGAACGCGTCGACGGCGGCCTCCCCCGGGGGGGCGGGCGCGGGGCCCGCCTCCGGCGCGCCCGGACCGAGCAGGCGCGCCCGCTCGCGCAGGTAGACCGCCTCGGCGACGCGCGCGAGCGCGGCCTCCTGGAGCGCGCCGCGGAGCGGCGGGACCCGCAGGAGCTGGCCCGTGACGGCCGGCCCCGC